>CAMZGI010000028.1 GCA_947306305.1 uncultured Fibrobacter sp. | reverse complement strand
TAACTAGTAACTGCACCGAAGGTGCTTGTAACTCTTAACTAGTATCTAGTAACTAAAGCCTAGTAACTAGCCCGAAGGGCGAAGTAACTACTAGCTTGTAACTATTAACTGCGGCTTCGCCGCCGCCCCCCTTGACAAGTTTTTAACTTTTACTATCTTTGTGCTAACATTTTTTAAGTAGGTTTTCACCCGGAGATTTTAAGGTGCCTCAACACAAGTCTTGCAAAAAGCGTTTGCTCCAGGCCGAAAAGGCCAACGCAATGAACCGTTCCACTCGTAGCGCTATTCGTGCTAGCCTCAAGGTTATCCGCACTGCCGCTACTAAAGCTGCTGCCCTCGAAGAAATGCCGAAGCTCTTCAGCATGCTCGACAAGGCTGCCGTTTCTCACCGCGCTGGTTTCTGCGCCAACCGTGCTGCCAACTACAAGGCCAAGGTTGCTAAGGTCATCAACGGCCTCGCTTAATTAGAATCTTTTAGGTTTTAATGCAAAAAGAACCGATATGCGAAAGTGTATCGGGTTATTTTTGTTTTGTGTCTTTTTTGCGTTAATAAAATGACATGAGGGGACGCTTGGATACGTTCTATTCCAAATTGAATCGAAAAAATTGCGGTTTTTGGCTAAAAAAAGGCGGAAATTAAAAATATTTTTTTGATTATTGAACTTTTTTACTAGATTAAGTATTGGGTTTCAAGGAATTATAATGTCGTCAATTAACTTTGCTACAAGAGAAATTAGTTGTAAGGTCGTTTACTATGGTCCTGGTCTGAGTGGGAAAACTACAAACCTCCAGGTGATTCATCAGAAAATGCCTCAAGACAAGCGTACTGACATGGTGTCGCTTGCAACGGAGGGCGACCGTACTTTGTTCTTTGACTTTTTGCCACTTAACTTGGGCGACATCAAGGGCTTTAAGACTCGTTTCCAGCTTTATACCGTTCCCGGACAGGTTTATTACAACAGCACCCGCAAGCTCGTTCTTCGCGGTGTCGATGGCATTGTCTTTGTTGCAGATTCACAGCGTTCTCGTCAGGCCGAAAATTTGGAAAGCCTCCAGAACCTTCGCCAAAATTTGTTGGATTATGGCATGAACTTGGACGATATTCCGTTTGTGCTGCAATACAACAAGCGCGATATGGAAAATGTGTTTACTCTGGACGAGATGAACGAACAGCTCAATCCAGACAAGAAAATTCAGTTTTTCCCGGCGACTGCGTATAACGGAAAGGGCGTGGTGACGACGCTCAAGTCGATTGCCATGTTGGTGATTGAAAAGTTTAATGTGAAGCAGGGCTTTTTGCGTAAGGCAGCCGCAGGTGTAAATGCAGCTTCCGCTCAGGATGCTTCTGCAAAGGATGCTTCGGCTGATAATGCCGCGCAGGGCAATGCACAGAATCAGGCAGCGACTCCGCAACAGCCTACGTCGCCGTTCCGCATGCCGTCGTTTGCCGCAAAGCCGCAAGCAAATCCAGGTAACTCTGGCGGTGCTGGTTCAGGCTTGTTCCAGAAGGGGGCGATGTCGTCGCCGTTCGCGCGTCCGCGTGTCGCGACCGCGGTTCCTAGAATGCCGACGTTTGGTCGTACTGTAGAAAAATCAGCTCCGGCGGATGAAGACGACGAGATTGTATTGCGTCCGTACAAGCCAAAAGACAAATAGTTTTCTTGTGGGATAGTAATTTATATGAGCGATTATACAATTTATTCTGATGATGCTAACAAAGTGCGTCGCTTGATGACTGCTTATCAGGCAAGTGTCAAGTGCGAATATGTTGTTCTTTGCCATCGTGATGGAAACATCGTTGCAGAAGTCGGCTCGCTAGGGTCTGATTTGGATGCGACCCCTCTCGCGGTTTTGAGCATAGCCGCGTTTGACTCTTCTCGCCAAATTGGGGTGATGCTTGGTGGAGAAAAGTTCCAGTCCGTTTCGTTTACGGGCGAGAACCGTTCCGTCTATATTTCTCCGGTGGACCAGTCTCTTGTGCTTGTTCAAGTCTTCAAAAGCGGAAGGCTCCCGAACCGCATTGAAGATTTTAACCGCTTGCTGGTCGAAAAGTTGGAGGAAGCTGTTCCTGCGTTTACGCAGAATACGAGCAGCCTTGTTCGGTAGGAGGTGTTGTGGCTGGCAAGTTTCCGCCACTTAGAAACTTGAGGAAGACGACCGTTTTTGCGATAGTCGTCTTTCTTTGTTTTTTTGTACACCGCTTTGTCGTTTTTTTTATCGACGACGATGTTCGCTTTGCCGAAAATACGGAAGTCGAGCAGTCGCCTGCCACTAGCGTGGTTTGCCGCCATATCGTGAACGGAACGCCGTTTGGCGCTGATAGCGTTTTTGAAGAAAATACGAGACTTTATGTGTTCTCGACAGTCACGAATTCGGCCCGCTTCCAAGAAGATACGCTTGTCCACATTTGGTTCATGGGAATAGACACCATTTTTGTGGAGCCTTGCACTTTGACTGGCGATGTTTGCAGCTCTATGCTGGCATCGGACATGGTTGAGCTTGGAGAGTGGAGTGTCGATTTGGTTGCGGGGCGTAAGTTGCTTGCTAGTAAGCAGTTCCGCGTGGTGACTCCATCACGGTAATTTTGTATGCGATCCATACTTTGTTTGGGCTTGCTGTTTGTCAGTTTTGCCTTTGCGTTGGATGTCGATTCGCTCCCGGTTTGGAATCCGTCAATTTTAGAAAATAAAAATGCGGAGCAGCTTTCGCCTGTGGATGAGGCGGATTCTTCGCATGCCGAAATCGAGACGCATGGCTACAAGACGATGCAAGTGACGGTGGGCGATGGTGGTACGCAGGTGGATCAGGAATTGAGGCTTTCGATTCAGGGGTCGCTTACGGACAGCGTTTATATTGACGCTCTTTTGTCGGATGTCGATCGCAAAGCGGGCGACCAGACTACGGCGACGCTCCAAGAGGTGGACCAGATTTATTTTAAGGTGGAGTCGCCGCATTTTATGCTCCATTTGGGCGATTTTACGTGGGACGATAATTCCATGGCTTTGACTTCGTTTGGGCGTTCTACGCTTGGCGCGATGGCTGCGTTTCGGTGGAATGGCTCCGAGGTCAGCGGAGCCTGGGGAACGGACGAGGTTTCGCGTTATTCGCGGTCGTTTGCTGGGGTGCAGGGGCAGCGCGAGGGCTACCATCTCGACGAATCTGGCGGATTTATTTCGGTTGTTCCAAATTCGGAACGGGTGTGGTTGAATGGCGTTGAACTTGTCCGTAATCGCGATTACGAAGTGAACTATGCGGGCGGTCTTTTGAATTTTAAGAATGCTATTATTCCGGGAACGGATGACGAAATCCGCGTGGAATACGATGCATATTTGGATGACGATATTTATACAATGTATGCGGCTCGCGGAAGTTTGCGGCTCGAAAACGTGCATTTTGACGTGTCTGGATTCCATTTGGAAAATGATGTGGAGCGTATGCGCAAAAGGACGCTCGACAGCGTGGATTACGAGACTTTGAAAAATGACCGAGGCGGTGAACTCCCTAGTTCGTCTTCGCTGAATGAACTGCATCGCCCGAAGATGTCGGAACGTTTGGGGGCAAGGCTTCGTTTGCAGGCGGCTCGTCGCTTTTTTGCAGATGTGGAACTTGGACTCAATCGCATGGATTCTAACACGGTTTCGGACAAAGTGGGTGGACCGAGCGGACGTGCGTTTAGATGGCTTGTGACGACGGATTCGACGCAATCCATGCATGCGTTCCCAGTGGCGTTTTCGACTTATGGAAATTACGTTCAAGAGGGTTTTGCTGTTTCTGAATTTAGCGGTAGTGAACGTGATTGGAACGCGTATGCTTTGCGAAACGAGTGGGATTTGGACAGCGCTTTGTTGAAGGGCGACTTGCGTCATGACGAGATGGAATTGCGGTTGCGTTTGGGCAAGGACTGGTTTGGAACGGTGCAGTGGGGCTATCGCCGTGGCGATGATGAACGGTGGAATTCTTCGAGGTCTAAAATTTCGTTTGTGCATCGCGGACAGGATGCGACAAGCGAATATGCGGCTTCGTATGTTTCGAGTTCGCAGGGCGTGGAGCAGAAACGTTATCAGGGAACGTTCTCGTCGGAATTTTTGCGAGGATTCTTTAGACCGTTTGGCAGTGGCGATTTTCGTTATTCGGTGTTGGATTCGAGCGGGAAAAGGTCGGAACGCGGTTATGCAAAGACTGCCGTTGGCGCGACGCTTAATGAAGATTTGTGGAACGTGAAAGAGGCTGTGGGGACGTTCTATGTGCGTAAGCATCAAATGAAAAGCGGCGAGGATTGGCGTGATTCCGTGAAATCTGTGACGTGGACGCAGTCTGCCGATGCTAATTTCAGCAGGTTTAATTTGTCGCATTTGTTGCAGTATTCGCATGCGGTGACGGATTCGCTGGGCGGAGCGGACTCGTGGGTGGGCGACTTGACGACGAATTTTGGCGATGACAATATGGGCTTGCAAGGCTCTGTCGCTTACCGCTTTGGAATGACTTCTGAACAAACTTATACGGCTATTTACAAGGCGGTAGCCAAGGGGACGGGCGATGTCCGCTATGATAGCTTGACGGGTTCGTTTATTGAAGGGGTGGATAACGGCGACTTTGTCTATGAAGGCATGGGGCGCAACGATTCGGTGGGGGCGGTGCTTTCGTCGAATGCGTCGTTGGAAGCTTCTGTGGAATGGAATCCGGGCGTATCGCTGGGGATTACACAGGGCTTTTTGCGGGATATAACGCTGAGCGCATCGTTCCATTCTGAGGCAGAAGATACGACGGGGAAGAAGGTTTATTTCCCTCCGGTTTATCCGTCTGCGTTGAAGAGCTTGACTGCGGGAACGGTTGCGTGGGAGGCGAGCCTTTTGTGGGATCATCCGTCGGGATGGTCGGCGACGTATAGCCCGAGCGCGACTTACGAAAAGAAGATGTCTTCGATTGGCTATTACGAGGATTTGTTTGACCACAAGATTACTGCGGGGCTAAAAATTAATGACGATCATTATGTGAGTGTAGATAACGTATTTGAAAATGTCCATTTGACCGCTTTGCAAAAATTGGATTGGAATATTTGGGAAATAGCCGGGAAATATATTTGGAAGTTGCCTGCGGGATTCCGCTTGGAACCGCGTGTGCGTTATCGCGAAGGCTCGGGCGAAGATGATTTGAAGGAGTTGTTTGGTGCTCACCTTTGGGAAGAAGAAATGCGGGTCGCTTATGAAAAAGAAGGCGTAGTCGATGCCCATGTTTCGTTCTCGTCCATACAAATGAATAAGCACGATGGCGTGATTCCGTACCAGATGATGTCGGGATTTGGCGAGGGAGTGACTTACCGATTGGAGACGATGGTTTCGGTGGATGTGAATCGATTCTTGTCGCTTTCGCTCCGATATATTTTGCGTTTTGGCGATGCTGAAGAAAACGTTTTCCAGAAGCTGGCTAGCGAAGCGAGGGCGTATTTCTGATGAAGTTTGTAACCGTTATTTCTATAATTGTGCTTTTTTTCGTCGAAGTTTGCTTTGCTGCGGATTGTCGTATCCAGCGTGTGGAATGGGCGGGGGAGCGTAGCGAGTTTGACGAGTTTTCGATGAGTGCGGCGGTTGGCGCTCCTTGCGATTCATGGTCGGTCTTAAAACAGAAATTGTTACGTTATTACGAAGATCACGGTTTCCTTGGGGCAAAGCTGCAAGTTAATGTCGATAGTGCTGGCGTGATGAAATGCGAATTGAATCGTGGTGATGGCTGGGTATGGGCGGAACCAGAAAATCTCGATTCGGGTGCGACGGATATTGAAGTCTTTAGGCTATTGTCGGGAATTGAAATTGGCGGAGCCGTGTCGCTTTCGGATTTGGAACGCTCTGAAAACAGACTCGCTCGTTTGGGGTATTATGAGCAAACGGCGGATGTTCGCTTGTTCCGTGACCCCGTGCGAAATCGCGTGATTCCTGCGTATTCAATGCGGGCTGCGGCAGTTTCTTATGCCGAAGGTTTCTTGACGTATTCGAGCGATGAAAATGTTTGGGATGGACATGCCGACCTTTCTTTGTACAACATTTTAGGAACGGGACGTGACTTGCATTTGGAAGGCAATTCGCAAGAAAATGCTCGGCGTTTGGAAGGCTTGTATCGCGAACGGTTTATTTTTGGAACGTCGTGGGATGTGATGCTGCGTGGATTTTTCGAGGATGATTCGCTATCGCGAAATTCGCGGATTGAAGTGGGCGTGTCTCGGAACATTGGCTTTAGCTTTGATGTTTCTGCGTTTGTCGGGATTGGAAATGACGAGAAAAGTTCGTCGTTTGAACTCTCGTTTGTGTCGTTTGACCGCAGCGTTTTGCCTCGGAGCGGAACCTCGCTGGATGTGTCGCTAGCGTGGATTATGGATCGCCCTGATTCGCTCGATAGCTATTTGCGGTTGAATGCCTCGTTGGTGCATTATATGCCGCTGTACAAGAATTTTATTGTGCGGTATTCGGCAGCGGCTGGCACGGTGCTTCCGTCGGGCGGGACGTATTCGCGTGACGACCTGTTCGCTTTAGGCGGGATGGATTCGTTCAAGGGGATGATGTCGCGATTTGTGCGGGCGCGGGCGTTCGGATTTTCGCAGGCGGCGATTCTTTGGCAAGACGGCTACGATTTGTCGATCGAGCTGTTTTACCAGCCAGGACTTTATCGGCGGATGGCGCCGTTCCACGGATGGGCTCGCGAGCACGATTATGGCATCGGGTTTACGCAGTATCGCAAGTCGTGGAGCTTTAGCATTTACTACGCCCTCCGCAACGGGTGCGACTATTTAGACGGCGTGCTAGGATTCGGGGCGAAGACGCTGTTTTAAAGCTTCGGAACCCTAATCTTATCGCCTGCGTTCAGGTGCTCTAAAGCCACGCCGGGATTGACGGACTGCAATGAGGAGAGCACGTAAAAGCGGGGGAGGTTCTGCGTTCCAGCACCGTAAGTCCTGCGGAGCAGCTTAAAGAGGTCTTCGCCTTCGTTTGCGGTGACAGTCTTGTAGAGGCTCTTGTTCGATGGATCGGACTGGAGTGCAGAGAGCGCGTTCGTGAATTTGGCTACGAAATTTTCGGCTGAATGGTTGGGCTTACTTTCTTGCACGTTCCTTGCGGCGGACTTGTCGTTTTTCGGCTTTTGCGCCGAGTTCTTCTGGTTCCCGTTTTTGGCGTTGTGCGAGGTGACCGATGGCGGCAGTTTAAAGACTGGTGCCTTGAACGCGTTCATCGTGAGCTTCACGTCGGCGGAATCTTTGCCTTTTTTGACAGGTTCGAGTGCCAAAATGGAGTCGAGCGAGGCAATGTAGTTGCTGTCGGGCCACTCTTCGAGGACCATCTTTTTGTTGACTTCGATGATTTTAATGGTCGGATGGTCGTTTTCGCAGGCCAAAAGCAAAAAGCAGGACAAAGAACAGAGCGACAATAAAGATTTCATGCTATAAAAATACTAAAAAAGCCGCGGCAACTTGCCAAAATTGCGAAAATCAACTAAATTTTAGCTCTCAACAATTACTTCACAGGAAGTTTTATAATGAAAGAAGGTATCCACCCTAATTATCAACCGGTCGTGTTCGTCGATGCGAATACGGGTAAAGAATACATCACCCGCTCCACGAAGTCTTCCGCCGAAAAGAAGACTATCGATGGTGTTGAATATAGCGTGATTTCTTTGGAAATCACCGCTGATACCCATCCGTTCTGGACGGGCAAGCAGCATCGCGTGGATACGGCTGGCCGTATCGACAGCTTCAACAAGCGCTATGGCGGCGGTGCTAACATCACCTCTGCAAAGCGTAAGACTCGCAAGGCTGCCCCTGTCAAGGCCGAAGAAGAAGCTTAATTTTTCGTAAACTTGGGCCACCCTTCCAAGAGGGTGGCTTTTATCATTTTAACCCCAAAGGACCGCAAGATGAAAAAGAAACTTGGTATCTGTGCTGCTGCTCTCATCGCCTTTGCAATGACCGGTTGCGAAAAGACTGGTACAATCGAAGGTGAAGTTTGCGATGCTTTCACCGGTAAGCCGTTGGAAATGCCGACCGTCGGTATGGACTCCACGATTTACACCACCCTCTCCAAAAAGTACGAGTTCAACCAGGAACTCCGCAAGGGCAAGTTTAAGTTTGTCAATGTTCCTCCAGGAACGTACCGCGTTTATGCTGGCCGCTCTAAGTACGTCAAGACTCGTACGATGATTACGACGACGGAACAGAACCCGAACGCAACGCTCAAGCTTTACATTTACAACTCTCAGGTGGAACCGGGTCTTTACCAGGGCACTCCTGAAGGTCCGCTCAAGATTTCGAACCAGTGGGTCGTCTATTCTACCAACTGCAACGAATCCATCGTGGGTTACCGCTTGACGATGCCGCAGCAGGTCGAAAACGCCACGGCAAGCATTGCTGAAAAGATTGGTGTTCCGTCTAAGAAGAAAGGCAAGAAGGGCAAAAAGGCTAAGCAGGTTGCCGATGCTGCAGCCTCTGTTGCAACAAAGGTCACGAACCTCCCGGATCCGCGTGTCGTCGATGGCAAGCTCGAAGTGTTCTACCGCAACGCTTCTTCTGTGACGACGGCTCTCACTGCTAAGACCTACCCGGCTGTTGTCGCTTCTGTTGCATCTCACAAGGACTGCAAGGGCTTTACCGAAAACGACAAGACTGGCGTGTTCCCGGTGACGGACAAGGGTACGGATCTTACGGTCGAATACGTTGCTGAAAACCTCTTCAAGATTACTGGCAACCTCCCGAAGGGCAAGCAGATTATTCAGCTTTCTCAGGACGGAAAGACTGTCCAGACCTACTACTTCGAAGCTAAGTAAGCATTCGTCGTTAAGACGTTGTTAAAAATTGAGGACGGCACCTTTTCGGGTGCCGTTCTTTGTATCATATCGTAATGATGCAGTGGTGATGTAAAGTTATTCTGTTTTATCTAGACATTTTTTAATTTTATCTAAAGTAAATTCGTTATTTTCTTCTCGTTTTTCCTGATAACGAGGATTTACGATTGTATCACCATCGCAAATTTGTTTGGTGGCTATTGGACCGTCGTTGTAATAGCTTGACCATTCTTCTATTGCATTAATGCAATCTGTTTGTGTTGCGGATAGAGCTTCTTTATTGGCTTCTATTACGCTGTCAATAATCGCTTTGGTGTCGGATTTGTATATGTCGTTTAAATGACCAATAAAACGTTTATCATTATCAAGTTCATGAGTTAAGTCGGCTCGTAAAAAATCGGTTTTTCTGCAAAGGGGCGAGGCGGCACTTTCGGGATATTTTTCTACGTAATCTTCGTTTGAGAAAATCGACGAATCTTTATTTATGAAACTTCCTTTTTTGAATATGGTGCCATCAGAACATTCAAATGATTCGGGATATCTCACATTTGTATAAAACAAACTTCCATAAGAGGGTGCTGGACCGACAGAGCTTAATTCTAGACGATCTTCTATTTCTTCAAGTTCTCCTAAAGTATTGAAGTAATTTTTTTCTAGTGCATCCATCAATTCGCTTGGGTCATACGATCTTTCTGAAAAATATTGTAAAGGACTCCATGAAGTAACTTTACAGGACACGCTTGTATCTCTAGCAAGTTTGTATGGCCCAATTGGTTCTGTATTGGCTATGCTTGAAGATAATTCGCTAGAGCTGCTTAAGGCTGTTTCTGAACTGCTCAATGGAGCATCGCTGGAACTGCTTTCCTCAATTTCTGAACAGCTTGTTGGAATGCTTGATGTACTCGATGTAATGTCGTTTTGATTGTCAGGAACGACTGGAGAATATTCGCTGTCCCCTCCGCAGCTAGCCCAAAAGAATGCTGCAGAAGAAATAAAAAGCTTTCTTGAAAATTTTCGGATGTTCATACAAAATTCCTTTAAATATTAATATATATTTAATGAACAAGAAAAGCTTTTGCTTGTAGGACTATTTTTATCGTTTAAAAGTTGAAAAATACACGCCGTAGTTTGCTTTGTTTGTGGTTTTGCGGCCTTTGATGTCAGCGATTTTGTTTGCATCGTGGGTGGCGTGGAATTTGTCTTTGTCTATTTTGCGTTCTAGCAAGTTCTTTCGTGGCAATGCGGTGGTCTGTTCGCGGAGAACCAAGGCGATGCTGTCGAGGATGGGTTGCCCGACTCCTTCGATGTAGTCGTATGATACTTCCCAGACCATGATCCCGGCGAAGTTGTTTTGTTTGACCCAGCGGGCTTTTTCGGCAGCCGAGTGCGGGTCTTCGAAGGTGGTGTAGCTGTTTGCAGAAATGGCGTAAGGTTCTACGGATACGCTGTCGAAATAGAATTGCCAATCGGTGTTCGCGACAATTTTCGCATAGCCTAATGTTGTTACTTTGTCTTTTGTAAATTTGGTGCCAGGGCCAGTGGCGCCTTCGAATTCAAAGCCGAAGGTGGGTATTCCAAAGACCATTTTTGAAGTGGGGACTCCGCGTTCGCTCCAGAAGTCGAGCGTTTGTTGCCACGACCATGTGGTGTAGCCTTCGTGCGGGTAGAGCGGAGAATCGAACATGGCTTTTTCGTCCCAGTTGCCGGTTATGTCGTATGTCATGAACCCGAACCAGTCCAAGTTTTTGACGAGGACTTCGGGGGTGAAATATTTGCCGTAATAACGTGAGCAAGGGAGTGCCGCCGAGAGGCTTTTGTCTTTGGGGAGCGCTTCGCGGAGCTCTGTCAAGAGTTTGTTGTATGCGATGGTGTCTTGGTCGGGGACTGGGCTGTAATCCCATTCCCAGTCCATGTCGAGCCCGTCGAGGTTGTGGTCTTTAACGTAGCGGACAAGGTTTTCGATGAACTTTTGGCGGAGCGAGTTGTCTTTGGCGACGGGGGTGAAGTTTGCGCTTTGTCCGCCACCGCCGAGCGAGAGAATTACTTTTGTGCCCGCAGCGTGGGCGAGCGTCACCATGGAATCGAGTGCGGTGGGGTCGTCTGCGGCATCGCCGTGCAATGTGCCGTCGGTATTGGGCGTGATAAAGCTCCATAGCACATGCGTGAGCTTGTCGTAGGGAACTTTATCGACGGTGTAGGCCGGCTTTCTCCATTTGCCCCAATCGGGGTAGTATCCGATAAACAACGGTGCCGCAAATGCAGGGATGCATGCTGCGAATGTCAAGAACGAAAGTACTTTTTCCAAATGCTTGCGAACGTTCATTGTGCCTCCGCTACTTCTCTGTCGCAGTGAATATTCCGTCCCATTTTTCGCCAGAGTGGACGGGCGGATTTTGTTTGTAAGCTAGGCAACGTTTGATGTAAACTTGGCTCGGGCATGTTTTGCTGCCGGGATCGCGTTCGGGCAAATGCGGCTCGAATTCCAAACACTGGGTAAAGAGTTCGATGGCTTTGTCCCATTGCATATTGAGGTATGCTTGGCGAGCTTCGTTCCAAATAGAGACGAGCTTGTTCAAGGAATCTGCATTTTCGTCGTTGGCGTAAGCCAAAAGTTCAAATGTTTTAACGGGTTCGTCCTTGCCGACAACGCGGAGAATGTCGAGCGAACGGTATATATATTTGTCGTTCACGCCTTGTTGCTCAAGCTGGTTCATGGTGTTTTTGCTGACGTGAATGTAAGCACCGTATTGCTTGGCTGCACTTTCAAGACGTGCGGCTAGGTTCACTTCGTCGCCCATCATCGTGTAGTTCATTTGAATGCTCGAACCCATGTTCCCGGTAACGATGTTGCCTGTGTTGATGCCGATTCTCATGTGCATTTCGTGGACAATTTTCGGCCACTTGTCGCCTTCGCTTTCCCATTTTTTACGGAGCCTTAAAAGCTCGTTTTGCATGTCTAGCGCGGTATCGCAAGCGTGCTTGGCGTGGTCTTTGTATTTCACGGGAGCACCGAAGAATGCAATAATGGCATCGCCTTCGTACTTGTCGAGCGTTCCTTCGTTCGTGTTTACCAAAATGTCGGTCATGGTAGTCAAATACTCGTTCAACAGTTCGACGAGCTTGCTTGCGCTGCCAATTTTTTCGGAGAACGTGGAAAATCCCTGAATGTCGGTGAAGTAGGCGGTTACTTCGGATTCGCCGCCGCCAAGTCCCGGAATATCGCCGGTGGCGAGCATTTCGTCAATTCTCTTGGGCGACATGAATCGGTTGAACGTGTTGCGGATAAGCTGCTTTTCTTGCTCAATTTTTTTCTTTTCTTCTTCGATTCGTTTTTTCTCTTCTTCAATTCTCTTTTTCTCTAGGTATTCGAAGAACGAGCGGATCACCATTGCAAACGTATTTGACGTGATGATGGCGATAATGGGCCTTGAAACTCCGATATAAATGTTGTTCTTAAAACAGATGAATGCAGTCAACGTGTAAAGAGTGATGGTGCACAATGCTATAATCAGCGATGCAAAACTACCGCAATAAAGTCCGATGAGCGTACAAATGAGTGCAAGTAAAATAACAATGTATCGCTGGTAATTTTCGTTTAAAATAGTCAAGTAATCGTCTTCGAGTATGTTCTTGATAATGTTTGCGTGGACGAGAATCGCAGGGAGGTTTTCTTCGTGCGGGCCGTTCACAATATCGAAAAGCGCAGGGACAGAAGAACCGAGAATTATAGTCTTGCCTGCGTATTGGCTGAGGTTCGTAGAATCCCTGAAAATATCGTAATATGAAACGTGCTTGAATGTCTTGGTCTCTGGTGCGACGTGGTTGAATCTTCCTTTGTACTTGACGATGTACTTGCCGCTCGTGTCGATTGGAATTCTCTTGTACGGACCAAATCGCAGTTCTTCGTTGATCTTTAAGTTTTTAATTTCTTGCTCGTTTGCGTTTGCGATTTCTTTTAAAATATCATTGGAGAAAAAGCTGTTTGAAGTTGTCCATTCGTCTTTGGACTTGTTGTAGCTGATCCTTATGCTTTGGGATAAATTCTTATGCTCGCCCCTGCGTATTTTGCGGTAGGAATTTTCGAAAAAGTGAATGGTGTGGAGAATGTTTGGCGTGATGGTGACTTCTTCGTCTTCTTCGTCGGTGATGACGTAGAACCCTTCTGTTTCGTCACTTTTGGTAAGCGTAAAGCCGCTGTCGAGGGATACTTTTTCGTTTGAATCTAGTTTGCTGAAAATGTTTTCGGGGAGCTTGCGCAAGACGCTAGAAAGAGCTGCGTTGTAGTTTTGTTCTTCGTCGGTGTAAGTCTCAAAAATTATGCGACCGACCTCGTTTCGACGGACTGTCACATTGGCTGAAGCACTTTCTCTAATGACTTTTTCAGCTCCGCTTTCTTTGATTTGCTTCATTTTTTCGCGGAGGGCTTCGAACATGGGGTAGGTGAAATTCGGGAATGTCGTCTGGTATTTGCCAAGAGAGTCTCGATAAATTCCGAACGGTTTTCCAACATCGATGTATTGTCCCATTTTGACTCGGATGTCTTTCGGGTCTTTGTGGAACAAATGCAAAATAGTCATGAGCGAAAGCGACGAATAAATTCGCTGCGGGGCTAGCGTGTTGTCGCCTACGTTCGGGAACCTGTAAAACATATCGATGCTGCGGATAACGCCGTCGTTGTCGGGGTAGGCGTTCACGGCTCCGATGCGCACCCCTGCGTTCGCGAGTTCGGGGAATACGTTGTCGAGCAGTTGTCCGGGTCTGATTTTTTGCGGCTTATCGACTTGGTTCAATTCCATTGTCGATGCAAAGCCGATTTCTTTAGCGCGTTCCCAAGTGCTGAGTGGTTCCCAGTCGCTTTGGTATTTGTAGTCCGTAGTGCGGTTCATCAAGTAGCTGACGATGCAAATATTTGAATTCTGCGTTGCTTCGACGAGCGTGGAATCGTAATTGTAAAAGGATTGGATTCGCGAAAGGTGCTCGGCTCGGCTTTCGGGTGTTTTGCTGTCGTCTGGATCTAGCTGGGTGAAAATTTCGTGGCACTGCTTGCCTTTGCCTATTCCAAAATCCGCGTCTTTAAAAAGAATATCGAACGCGATTGCGGCGGCTCCGCCTTCGCTCAAGTTGTTGATGACTTTTGAATGGATCGATCTATCCCAGTTGTAATAGCTGCCTAGCTTTTTCAGCGACTTTTCGTCAATGTCTGCGATGATGATGTTCGAGTCGTTGTTGTCTTTTTTCCCTATGATGAGCGAATCGGGGATTTTTTTATCGACGACATCGTTATTGCTGATGACGCTCCCGTCTTTGAGGATGAAGGAATCCTGAACGTCGGTAGTCCATTTAAAAAATTGGTCGTAGAAAATATTTTCTGCGGATTCGGCGGTAAAGTTGTCTTTGGGGTTTCCAAAAATAAGAATGAGGAGTACGGCGATAGCCGAAAAAGATACCCCGAAAAATATTTTTTTGAAATTTGTTGAATTTTTTTGAGCCATGACTTGAAAAAAATAATAAATGGATAAAAAGTGTCATTTTTTGTGTCAAAATTAATGCCTGTAAAAGACTATATTTAATGAAGCAAATAGAGGAGCGTGTTTTTGGCTGTTCAAAAGAAAAAAACTGTAAAGAAACCGAAGAAGTCTAAAGTTGAACCTAAAACGGAAGCCCGTGAACCGGATTCGTATTTTGTGACCATTACGGCGGGCTACTTGGTGCTGCTGGCTGGAATTGTGCTCTTGGTGGGCTGCGCGACGTATTCAATTACGGGCGAACATGAAAACTGGCTAGGCAATTATTTTGGCATCATGTTCCCGAGCTTTATGACGTTCTTGTTTGGGCGTGTGGCTGTGGTCGTTTTTACGGCGGCGTTGATTCTTTGGGGGCTTGTCATTTCGATGGCGACGCTCCGTGCAAAGCTTTTGCGTGTCGCTATTGGCATGAGCCTTTTGGTGGTGGATTTGTCGTTCCTCATGTCGCTTAAGATTTTTGACGTGCCGCATGCGACTAAAGATGCCATTTCGATGAGTGGCGGCGTGCTGGGGCAGTTCTTTTTACAGCATTTCGCGATTCCCGTGTTTGGGCGCGTCTCTTACGTGGCTCCGCTGATTTTGCTTTTGGCTGCTCTCGGGCTTATTTTTGTGATTTCGTTTGGCGTGCGTCCAAGGCACTTCAAGTTTATCGTGCAAATATTACGTTATATGGGCGCAGTCTTTGGAACGCGTCGCTCGGCTGCAAAGATTGAAGTCGAAACGGATTATGAACCTGAACCGCGTTCGGAGAAAAAGTCTTCTGAGAAAACGCCTGAAAAGAAGGTCCTGCCTCGTGGCGTGGTGATGGAAGACGAGACGATGATATTTGTGCCGGATGCGGCTAAGATGCGTAGGCGTGGCAAGGTGGAACCGTTCAATGGCCGCCATAACTGGCTTACGGATGATTTGGATGTCAGCCGTTCGGACTTGCCGACGCAAGTTGCAAATGAATCGTTCGGGATGAAGCAATACAACGGCGTTGACGGGGCTAATGCAAATGCCGGCGCGAACCCGCAAAATATGGCAGCTCCAAATATAGTTGCTCCGATGGCTGGCGTTGGAGATTTTCGCGATATGCAGACTGCCGTGAGGGCTGATGAACCGCTAGATGACGGAGTCGTTGAAGATCCAGAAATTCGCCGCTTGGAAGAAGAGCTCCGCTTGAACGAACGCCACATGAATGCGTTGCAGATCGTGGAAATTAGGGAACGCATTGCTGCGCTTCGTCGTGCGCGTGATTTGATTGATTGGGAAAAAGGTCACCGTGGCCGCATGCAAGTGAAGGGCGACGTTCGCAGAACGGCTGGTTCCGAGGCAGTGCCGAGCGAGAAAAATCCGACGATGGCTGGCATGAAAAATGCCGCGAAGTCTGTAACGGCTAAGAACGATTTTTCAAAGACGCAGCTTTTAAGAACTGTCGCGATGAAGAATCCGACGCGTGGTGTTTTGGATTTGGAAAGGACGCTTTCGGGTTCTGTCGCAGAGCGTGCGGCGATTAATGCCGAAGATTTGTTGGGCGGCGATGGCGCTCGTATAGATGATTTCCCGGGAAGTCCAGCGGTTGATGACGACGAGACGTTTGCTCCAGTCGTGGTGACTGCGGACGAAGTGGGCGAGGATCCTGTGTTTGACGAAACGATTCCGAGTTCTCGTGGCGGTTCGCATTCTCCTGTGTCTGGGCATTCTGCGACAATCCCGCAGCCAGACCCGACATCTTCTTACGACAAATATCAAGTTCCAGAAATTGCAAAGATTCTCGATACGCACGAAGCTCAGACTGCCGACTACACCGAAGAAGAGCTGAACGCCATCGGCAAAATGCTCGAAGAGAAACTCGAAAACTTCAAGGTGAAAGGTCGCGTGGTCGGTTGCGAAACGGGCCCGATGATTACTCGTTTTGAAGTGGAGCCGGGGCCGGGCGTAAAGGTGAGCCGTTTCTCGGCTTTGCAAGAAGATTTGGCTTTGCCGCTCAAGGTTTCATCTGTGCGTATTCTGGCACCGATTCCCGGCAAGGCGGCAGTGGGCGTTGAAATCCCGAATCGCAAGTTCCAGACTGTGTTCTGCCGCGATGTGTTCTTGAGCGAAAAGTTTAAGCCCGCTCCTGATAAAATTCTCGTGGCGCTCGGCAAGGACATTACGGGTGAATCGTTCACGATGGATTTGGCGAAGGCGCCGCATTTGCTCATTGCTGGTCAGACGGGTTCCGGTAAGTCTGTTTGCATTAACGCACTCATGGCTTCGATGCTCTTTAGCAAAACTCCGGATGAACTCCGCATGATTCTTGTTGATCCGAAGGCTGTGGAACTCAAGATGTACGAGAATATCCCGCATCTGTTGGCTCCTGTGATTACCAAGCCCGAAATTGCAATTCAGGCATTGCAGTGGCTTTGCTACGAGATGGACCGCAGAACCGAAGTCTTGGCTTCGGCGAAGGTGCGTAATATTGGCGGCTTTAACGCAAAGTTCGAAGCGGGTGAATTGCCTGAAGAAGTTCCGGAAGAAGATCGCAGCCACCGCATGGCGTTCATCGTTGTGATTATCGATGAAATGGCGGACCTCATGATGGTGGCCGGAAAGGAAATTGAAAAGTCTGTGGCTCGCTTGGCCGCAAAAGCCCGTGCCGTGGGCATCCACTTGGTGCTTGCTACGCAGCGCCCGTCCGTGAAGGTGATTACGGGTATTATCAAGGCGAACTTGCCAACGCGTATCAGCTTCAAGGTCGCATCGCAGATTGACGCTCGCACGGTGATGGACCATGCCGGTGCAGAAAAACTTTTGGGCCGTGGCGACATGCTTTACAAGGCCGTGAACGACCCCGATCCGGTTCGAGTTCACGGCGCATTCTTAAGCGATGAAGAAGCGGAGCGCCTCGCCGATGCATGCTCTGACCAGAACGTGTTCTATCCGCAGGTGGAATCGTTCGATGTCTCGGGCGGCGAAGATGGCGATGACGAGGACGGCGGCGGCTCGATGAAAAACGAAAAGCTCGACAAGTTGCTTTTCGAAGTCGCGCAATGGGCGATTAGCGTGAACGGGCTTTCGACTTCGGCGGTGCAGCGCCACTTTAGCGTGGGTTACAGCCGAGCCGGGAAGATTGTCGATCAACTTTATGGCCTTGGCGTGTGCGGCCCGAGCAAGGGCAACTCCAAGCCACGAGCCATGCTCGTCGGGATGGACGAACTCATGCAACTCGAACGCTCTGGGAGATTTGGATAA
>CAMZGI010000027.1 GCA_947306305.1 uncultured Fibrobacter sp. | reverse complement strand
ATATGGAACAAATTCAGAGAATTCAAGATGTTTACCGTCCCGTTGAAGAACGTGTCAAGGACGTGAACGAAGTCGAACGTGCCTTTGCTGCGGTTGATATTTTGCCGCAAGCGGCTCGCTGTTCAAATTGCGGCATCCCGTTCTGCCATGGGGCTGGGTGCCCGCTCTTTAACCTCATCCCGGAATTTAACGCTGCTGTTGCCGCTGGCGATGTTCGCAAAGCTTACGACATCATCAGCAAGACGGCTTTCTACCCGGAATTCACAGGTCGTGTTTGCCCCGCGCTTTGCGAATCCGCTTGCACAAGAAACCTCAATGACGAAGCGGTGATGGTTCGCCAGACCGAAAAATTCATCATCGAAACGGCGTTTAAAGAAGGGTGGGTGGAACAGCCCAAAGCTGCAGAACCGAACGGAAAATCCGTTGCCGTGATTGGCTCTGGCCCTGCCGGCCTCTATGCCGCCGAAGCTCTCCGCCGTAAAGGTTACGCTGTTACAGTTTATGAAAAACGTCCGAAAGTCGGTGGGCTTCTCCGTTACGGCATTCCGAACTGGAAGCTCGACAAGTCGGTCATCGACCGCCGTGTCGCTTTGCTCGAAGCTGCGGGCATCAAGTTTGTTTGCAACACCGAAATTGGCAAAGACATTTCTGCGGAATACATCAAGCGTAACTTTGATTACGTGTTCCTCGCCATTGGAACGCCGAACGCCCGCGACTTGAAAATTCCGGGCCGTGAAGCCGAAGGCATTTATCTCGCGCTTGACTTTTTGCACGGGGCCAGCATGCCGGGCGAAACGAATCCTGAAAAGTTTAACGCCAAGGGCAAACGTGTGCTCATCATCGGCGGCGGCGATACGGGTAACGACTGCGTCGGTAAATCGATCCGTGAAGGTTGCAAGAGCGTTTTGCAGGTGGAATTCATGCCGAAACCGCCTGAGGAACGTTCTCCTTCGACTCCGTGGCCGGATTGGCCATACATGCTCCGCACGAGCTACGCTCACCACGAAGGCGGCGAACGCCGCTGGGACGTTTCTTCCAAGAGCTTCATTGTCAAGGATGGACATGTCGCTGGCGTGAATGTGGTTAAGGTCAATTGGGAAATGTCTCCGCTGGGCCGCCCGCTCAAGCCGGTGGAAGTCCCGGGGTCCGAAGAAGTGATCGAAGCAGATTTGGTTGTGCTTGCTATGGGCTTTACAGGAGTGCCCGCCGAAGGTCTCGTGAACGATTTGCAGTTGCAGTTGACTCCGCGAACGGCGATTATTCCAGATCCGTCCCGTGGTATTTATGCGGTGGGCGACTGCGCCAATGGAGCTTCGCTCGTTGTCCGTGCCATGGCTAGCTCCAAGCAGGTCGTCGGAAGGTTGTAATCGGGTTCCCGTTTGTCATCCCCGACTCCGATCGGGGATCTCCTTTTAAAGAAATACCTCATAAAATTCACTTTTACAGAAAATGTAAAACTAGAAACAAGACTTTACAAAAATTGTAAAGTCTTTCGTTTTATGAAAATCAAGCACGTTTGAAAATTGCCGTATTTCGCTTAAAATCGCCATTTTAACAAAAATTGTAAAAGTGGCACGATTTTTGCTTATAGCACGCAAAAAGGATTACAAATTATGTCATTAAAATTTTCAAAATGGACTGGACTCGGCAACGATTTTGTATTAGTCGAACCCAACGAAACGTTTGACATGACCCCAGGTGCAGCTCTTGAAAAAAGAGTCATCGACCTTTGCGATAGACGTTTTGGCATTGGAGCCGATGGTGTCGTCGTTGTCACTCCGCTAAACGAGAATGCCGCAAGCAACGAATTCGAAATGCGAATTTTCAATGCGGACGGTTCCGAAGCCGCCATGTGCGGGAACGCGACCCGCTGCGTCGCTAAGTTTATTCAGAGTCGCGGACTCAGCAGCGATTCGACATTTTTCTTGCACACCAAGAGCGGAATTGTGAAGCCATCTGTTTTGCCAGATGGCCGTGTTTGTGTAAATATGGGGCTTCCGCGTCCGTTCCTCGGTTCTATCAAACTCACCGCCGATACTTACGACTTTACCGGCGAAACCGTGTCGATGGGCAATCCGCACACCGTCATTTTTGTGGATGACATCGAAAAAATCCAGCTCGAAAAATGGGGTTCGATTCTCGAAGTCGATAAAATTTTCCCGGATCGTTGCAACATCGAATTTGCTCAAGTCGTAGATGCGAATACAATTCGCATGCGTGTTTGGGAACGCGGTTGCGGCGTGACCATGGCATGCGGCACAGGTAGCTGCGCTACGCTGGTCGCTGCACAACGCACAGGACGCATCGGACTCGAAGCAGACGTTGTTCTCGATGGCGGAACGCTCCACATCAAGCACGAAGATGGCGGTCCCGTCTTTATGACCGGCCCCGCGAAGGAAGTATTTAAAGGGGAAATTGAGGTATGAGCCGTGAGCCATGAGCCGCGAGAATCGTCATACTGACCCCTGAAACCTGACACCTATAACCTAATCCCTAAAACCTAAAAATGAACCAATCAATCATCAATCCTTACTACGATCGTCTTCCTGGCAGTTACCTTTTTTCGACTATCGCAAAGAAGATAAAAGAATACCAGGGCACCCACGAAAACTCCGACATCATCCGCTTGGGCATTGGCGATGTCACCTCTCCGCTTATCCCCGCTGTCATCGAGGCCATGCATAAAGCCGTGAACGAAATGGGAGTCAAGTGGACATTCCGTGGTTACGGTCCCGAACAAGGTTACGATTTCTTGCGCGAAGCCATTATCCGTGGCGAATACACTTCTCGCGGAATCGAAATGGATCCGGACGACGTATTTGTAAGCGATGGTTCTAAGTGCGATGTCGCAAACATTCAGGAACTCTTTGCCGCTGACGCAAAAATTGCAATTCCGGACCCTGTTTATCCGGTGTACCTCGATAGCAACGTGATGGCTGGCCGCACGGGAACGCTCCAGGCCGATGGGCATTTCTCCGAAGTGACTTATCTTGCATCGACCGCCGAAAACAACTTCCAGCCGGATTTGCCGAAGAATCCGGTTCAGCTGATTTATCTTTGCAGCCCGAACAACCCGACCGGTACGGTTCTCAGCCGCGAAACCTTGCAGAAGTTCGTGGATTACGCAAACGAAACGGGTGCTCTTATTTTGTTCGATGGTGCTTATAACTGCTACATCCGCGACGAAAAATTGCCGCACTCCATTTACGAAATTCCAGGAGCTCGCACTTGCGCGATTGAATTCCGCAGCTTCAGCAAGACCGCTGGTTTCACTGGAGTTCGCTGTGCTTATACGATTGTTCCGCACGAACTTGGCAAGCTCCGCTCGATGTGGAATCGTCGCCAGTGCACCAAGTTCAACGGCGTAAGCTATGTGACTCAACGTGCAGCCGAAGCGATTTACACGCCCGAAGGTTGGGAACAAACGAAAGCAGTCATCAACGATTACATGGAAACAGCTTCGATTATTCGTAAGGAACTCACGTCTTGCGGATACACAGTTTTCGGCGGCGAACACGCACCTTACATTTGGTGGAAACTTCCAGAAAATGAAAAATCGTTTGACTTCTTTGACCGCTTGCTTGCAACGTGCGAAGTTGTCGGAACGCCGGGTAGTGGCTTTGGTCCGTGCGGCGAAGGCTATTTCCGCTTGACAGCCTTTGGCGATCAGGAACAGACGAAGGTGGCACTCCAGAGAATTAAAGAGAAGCTGTAGGGGGCTGCTTCGCAGCAGTTTAAAGTTCGAAGTTACTAGTTACTAGAATATTTCTTCAAAAACCTCTGGTAACTATTAACTAGTAACTATTAACTAGTAACTAATTTCCTATTTTACAAATTATGAAACAACCAATAGGTCCAGAAATAGCGGTCATTCAAAAAATAAGTACTGCCATTATCCACGAAAGGAATGTCGAAAAGCTCCTGGATAATGTGCTCACGATTTTGGATACCGAAATGGGAATGCTGAACGGCACGTTTACTTTGCTGTTTGGCAATGTTTTGAAGATTGAAGCATCGCATGGCCTTGACGAAAAGAAAAAACAGCTCGGTCAATATCAAGTGGGCGAGGGCATTACGGGGCATGTGGCAGAAACTGGACGCAGCCATGTGATTCCCGATTTGCGCAAGGATTCTCGATTCTTGAACCGCACGGAGAGCCGCAATTACGATAGTCAAGTGGCGTTTATCTGTGTTCCGCTGATTCACGAAGAACAAATTATCGGAACGCTTTCGGTTGATAGACCAGTCGATGTGACGACGGACTTGGATCGCGATGTTGCACTTTTGGAAATCATTGCAAATATTACTGGTGACGCAGCAAGCGAATGTCAAAAGATGCTTGTGGAACGCCAAACGTTGGTCGATGAAAACCAAAAGCTGCGCGACATGCTCAGTGGCAAGCCGAGCAACCTTGTCGGTAATTGCCGCGAAATGCAAATCGTTTACGAACAAGTAAACCAAGTCGCAAAATCTGACGCGACTGTTTTGATTCGTGGCGGAAGCGGTACGGGTAAAGAGATGATAGCCCGCGCAATCGTGGAACTTTCGAACCGTAAAGACAAGCCATTTGTGACGCTGAACTGTGCAGCACTCCCCGAAAACCTTGTGGAAAGCGAACTTTTCGGTCACGAAAAAGGTGCGTTCACGGGAGCAATTACCATGCGCAAGGGACGTGCCGAAATCGCCGATGGCGGAACGTTGTTCCTAGACGAAATTGGCGACTTGACAATGCAAACGCAAGTCAAGCTGTTGCGTTTTTTACAGGAACGCACATTCAGCCGCGTGGGAAGCAACGAAGAACTCCATTCTAATGTCCGCTTCTTGGCGGCAACAAGCCGCAACCTCGAAGAACTGATGGCTAAAAAGCTCTTCCGCGAAGACTTGTTTTACCGCTTGAACATCTTCCCGATTTCGATGCCGGACTTGGCGAAGCGTCATAGCGACATTATTTTGCTTGCAGAGCATTTCATCGAAAAGATGAACTTGAAGTACGGCAAGAATATTGCACGACTTTCGACAACAGCAATCAATCTTTTGATGAGCTACCATTGGCCGGGCAACGTGCGTGAACTGGAAAACTGCATTGAACGTGCTGTGCTTACAGCAAACGACAACTGCATTCACAGTTACAATTTGCCGCCTTCGCTGCAAACGAGTCTCAGCACTGGATCTAGTAAAGTTGTTGTAAATCATGCCCCGCTTGACGTGATGCTATGCAATTACGAAAAGGAATTGATAACAGAAGCGATCAAGCGTAATGACGGTAATATTTCTGCTGCGGGTCGCGAACTCGGCATTTCTCCGCGAATGATGAATTACCGAATGAACAAACTTGGAATGAATACAAAATAAAATGTTTGGATTTTACAGAATCGCATCCGTATGCCCGACCTTGAAAGTTGCGGATACGGATTTCAATACTGATGAAATTATCCGCTGCGGTCTCCTCGCTAAAAACGAAGGGGCCGCAGTTGTCGTTTTCCCTGAACTTTGCATTACGGGCTACACCTGTAGCGACTTGTTCCATCAAGAACTGTTGCTCAAAAAATCGGTCGCTTCGCTTGTACGAATTGCAAAAGCATTTGAAGACTCTCGCATGATTTTAGCTGTGGGTTTGCCGCTTAGAATCATGGGGAAGTTGTACAACTGTGCCGCGTTGTTGCAAGGCGGAAAAATCATTGGAATCACGCCCAAAATTCATTTGCCGAACCAGCGTGAGTTTTACGAAAAACGCCACTTCAACAGCGGTCGCGATTTATTGCAGGCTTCGTTGAATAACGATGCTGCGAGAGCTGTCTCTTGCAAAATTGATGGCTTTGGCGATGTGCCTGTGACAAACTTTTTCACGGTTGACGATTCTGAAATCCGCATTGGTGTAGAACTTTGCGAAGACCTTTGGACAGCCGCTCCGCCGAGCGGCGAACTCGCTTTAGCAGGTGCAAATATTATTCTAAATTTATCTGCAAGCGATGCGTTGGTGGGGAAGGGCGATTACCGCCGCAACCTTGTGCAGAACCAGTCGGCACGTTGTATGGCTGCTTACGTTTACGCCTCCGCAGGCGTACAGGAATCGACGACGGACATGGTTTTTAGCGGTCATTTGATGATTGCCGAAAACGGTTCCATGCTCGCTGAACGCAAGAATTACAGCCGCCAAAGCGAAATCATTTATGCGGATGTTGATGTCGAACGCTTGAACATGCAGCGTTTAAGCGAAGGCAGTTTCCAAGATTTTGATTCGACAAGTTATTATGCTCACGCGGCTAATTTCGCGGCATTGCCGATTGTTGCGACTGAAAGTTCGAATCCGCACGACAGCTTAAAATACCGCTACATTTCGCCGACTCCATTTGTGCCGAGTTCCCTTGAATCCCGTGACGCAAATTGCCAAGAAATTTTCAATATTCAATGTGCAGGGCTTGCAAAACGCTTGGAATCGTCTTATGCAAAACGTGCCGTTTTAGGGCTTAGTGGCGGTCTCGATTCGACACTCGCTTTGCTCGTCGTTGTCGAAACATTCAAATTGCTGAAACGCCCGTTGAACGAAATCCTTGTCATCACGATGCCCGGATTCGGAACGACAAAACGCACAAAGAACAATGCTGTAGCGATGGCGGATCTCTTGGGTGTTGAACTGCGAACGATAGACATCAAGCCCGCTTGCTTGCAGCACTTCAACGACATCGGTCATGATCCCGCAAAACTCGATGTGACTTACGAAAACGTCCAAGCACGCGAACGCACAAAAATCCTAATGGACTTGGCGAACAAAGAAGGCGGCATTGTCGTTGGAACCGGCGACCTTTCTGAAATTGCGCTCGGCTGGAGCACGTACAATGCCGATCACATGTCGATGTATGCCGTGAACTGCGATATTCCCAAGACGCTCGTACGTCACGTTGTCGCATGGTATGCCGACCGTTTGCAAGACTCTGTTAGCGTCATTCCGGCCTCCGAGCCGGAATCTAGATGGCGGATCGAGTCCGCCATGACATTGTCTAATCATCGAAACGATAATGAAAATGCCGTGCATCTCGCTTCCGTTCTTCGCGACATTCTTGACACGCCTGTTTCGCCAGAGCTTTTGCCAGCCGACAATAACGGACAAATCACGCAAAAAACCGAAAGCATTCTCGGTGCTTACGAGATTCACGACTTTTATCTGTACCATTTTGCAAAATATGGTGCAGCGCCCGCAAAATTGCTCTACCTTGCCGAAAAAGCGTTTGGTGGGGAAGGAGGGGAACCCGCAAAGTACCCGCGTGAAGAACTCGTACGCGTTTTGAAGTTGTTCGTGAAACGATTCTTCGCACAACAATTCAAGCGCAGCTGCATTCCCGATGGACCAAAGGTCGGAACCATTTCGCTCTCGCCCCGTGCCGATTGGCGAATGCCCAGTGACGCATCCGCTGCCGACTGGATCAAGGAAGTGGAAAGATTCGCATAATTCAAAACAACCCAAGACATTACCCCAGATTTCTTCTGGGGTATTTTTTTACATCACTACAAACAAAAACCCCAGAACTTTCGTTCTGGGGGCATTTTGTCAACAGAGGAGAAGTTTTTTCTTTTCGCGACTATGCCGCAGTCGGCAGATTCCGGGTCAAGCCCGGAATGACGTTGCCATCATGTACTAAGTTCTAAGAACTCAAGTTTACATGTTGCTGAAGATTTGGAATCCGCTGTAAGCTTCTTGACCGTGTTCAGATTGGTCAAGACCGCGCATTTCTTGCTTTTCAGTAACACGGAGACCGATTGTCTTCTTGATTCCGAGGAAGATCAAGCTTGCTGCTGCGAAGCAGGGGACTGCGTAGGCGAGGACACCAACTGCTTGAGTTCCGACGGAGTAGTTGCCCGTGATGTCGAAGATACCGACAGCGAGCGTACCCCAGACACCGTTTACGAGGTGAACAGAGAGAGCACCGACCGGGTCGTCCAAGTGGAGGCGGTCGAACATGAAGACTGCACCGACGACGAGCACGCCAGCGATTGCACCGATAATCCAGGAGGAGAGCGGAGTAACCACATCAGCACCAGCGGTGATAGCGACGAGACCAGCAAGGCATCCGTTGAGGGCCATGGTGGCGTCCGGCTTCTTGGAAACGATCCAGCTCGTGAGCGTTGCGGTAATGATACCAGCGACAGCGGCGAGGTTCGTGGTCACGAGAATCCAGCTAGTAGCCTTCGGGTCGCCGTTAAGAGCAGAACCTGCGTTGAATCCCCACCAACCGAACCAGAGCATGAACACACCAACGGTTGCGAGCGGAATGTTGTGAGCCGGGATTGCATGAACCTTGCCACCGACATACTTGCCGATACGCGGTCCAAGAATCATCACGCCTGCGAGAGCTGCCCAACCGCCCACAGAGTGGACGAGAGTAGAACCAGCGAGGTCATGGAAACCAGCCTTGCCGATGGTAGAGAGCCAGCCGCCGCCCCATGTCCAGCTACCCACGATAGGATAGACGAATGCGACGTAGATAATCGTGAAGATCAAGAAGGAGTGGAGCTTAACACGTTCTGCAACAGCGCCAGAGACAATCGTTGCGGCGGTTGCTGCGAACATTGCCTGGAACAGCCAGTCTGTGAACAACGTATAGTGTCCATTGTAGGCTGCGGTGAAGTTTGCCGGGTTTGTCCAGTCGCCAATGCCAAAGCCTGCGAAACCGAGCCAGCCTGCGATGGCGTTGAAAGTACCCGGATACATAAGCCCAAAACCGAGAGCTGCGTAAACCGTGATACCGATAGCCGGAACGGCGATGTTTTTGAAAGCCACGTTAGCAGAGCACTTTGCACGAACAAGGCCTGCTTCAACGCATGCGAATCCTAAGCCCATGATAAACACAAGCATTGCGCTAATCATGATCCAGATGTTTTCCGTCATAAAGATTGCGTCACTGACGGTTGCGACATTTGCTACTTCGTTCATTTGTATAAATCCTTTAGAAAATGTGAATGAAAAATGTGAAGGTTTCAGGTTTTAGGTTACAGGTCTTAGGTTATAATCGCGGCTTCGCCGCACTATTTTTGACGCACGAAGTGCGTGTAAATCAACCTGATGCCTGACCCCTGATACCTGATTCCTCTTATCCAATCGCCTCCGGTCCTTTTTCTCCGGTGCGGATGCGGATGCACTGTTCAAGACTTGTGACGAAAATCTTTCCATCTCCAATCTCGCCTGTGCGTGCCCCTGCGATAATCGCATCGATACAAGGCTGTACAAAATCATCATTCACGGCAATCTTCAAACAGATTTTCTTGAGCAAATTAACTTCAGTCACAACGCCACGGAAACGTTGGTTGTAACCTTTCTGCTGGCCGCAACCCAAGACGTTCGTAACGGACATCTTGTAGATCTTCTTTTCGTATAGCGATTGCTTTACATTATTTAGCCTTTCAGGTTGTATGTAAGCTGTAATTAGCTTCATGTCTGTATCCTTTTTTTGAGGTTCATTTTTTTGTACGCCCTACTTATGCAAAATGCGTGCCAAAAATTTTTTCGGATACAAAAAACGGCCGCGAGCCTTTATTTTAAGCGGTTCGCGGCGTGGTGTGGGGGAGGAATATAC
Organism: uncultured Fibrobacter sp.; assembly: GCA_947306305.1. Lineage (GTDB taxonomy): Bacteria > Fibrobacterota > Fibrobacteria > Fibrobacterales > Fibrobacteraceae > Fibrobacter. The sequence continues at coordinate 8,106 of CAMZGI010000027.1, read as the reverse complement.
AGAAATTTATCTATTTACAAAAACTGTAAGAATTGAGATTTATTTACAAACCTTGAAATCTTTACATGAAGTCTGAAGCAATGATTTTGCTTACATCGGCCTTACCTAAATCTGTTAATGAGGCGAGACGGTTCGCTTGTTTCTCGATGACCTTTTCAAAAAGGTTTCTCACGTATCGTCCGTTGCCAAAACGGCTGTCTTTATTTTGCACGGCAGCAGCAATGCATTTTTTCATCGCCACTTCGGCATCGTAATTCATGGTGTAATCGTACTTTGACAACAGCGATTTGAAAATTTCAGCCAGTTCGTCTTCGGAGTAATCGGGGAATTCGATGTACCTGTTGAATCTCGAAGAAAGTCCGGGGTTGGAATTTACAAATTTTTTGATTTCGTTCGTGTAGCCGGCAATAATGACAACCAATCGATTGCGGTCGTCTTCCATGCGTTTGAGGAGAGTGTCGATTGCTTCTTGGCCGTAATCGTTTTCGGAACTTTTAGAAAGCGTATAAGCCTCGTCGATAAAAAGAACTCCGTCAAGTGCGCTGTCAATGACTTTGTTCGTCTTGATGGCAGTTTGCCCCATGTAGCCAGCGACCAAATCGGCACGGGAGGTTTCGACTAAGTGTCCCTTGGCGAGGATTCCCAAATCTCTGAAAATTTCAGCCATGATTCGGGCAATCGTCGTTTTGCCTGTTCCCGGATTCCCTGAAAATACCAGATGGTATGAGGTAGGGGGGACGGAGAAGCCTTTTTTCTTGCGTTCTTTTTGAATCTTCAAGAAATTGCGGAATGTAATGATTTCGTGCTTTACCGAAGAAAGTCCAATCAATTCGTTCAGTCTGCAAATTACATCGCTGCTAACAAAATTGTCAGGCTCATTTGCGGATGCGTTTTTGACGACAGCATCGTTCAGCGGATTTTTGTAATTCACTTGACGCGTCGAACATTTCACAAACCCTGTAGTGCGGACAAACGAACGGTAATTGCCGATAAATCGCTCCAAGTGTTGCAGCCACTGGACTTCTTGCGGATTGAGCTTTCGGTCTATGTTTGCAAGAGCTGCAGAAAAGTCGTACATCAGCCGCATGTACTTTTTAACAGCGTCAGGGGAGAACTCCGCAAAGATCGAGGCGAAAAGGAAAATTTCACCCGAGGCTTCTACTTGGGCATGGTTCTTTTCCAAGTTGTCGAGCAGTTCATTCATATCGATGACTCTATCGACAAAAGCCTGATAAACTAAGCGGTTCCAATCCGTGTTGTCGGGAGCGTTTGTTCGCAATTTCAAAAGGAGCGTCACAAAGCCGCATGATTCAAAGGAATCAAAGCTGACCTCGTGCCCGAGCTTTGCAGAAAGATAAGCCACATCCGAAAGAAAAACGGTTGAAAGCTCATGGAATGTATCGCTGCCGCCGCCTAAAGAAAAATGATTCCGCAGCTTTTCGGCTACGCCATTGTAATGCAAAAAATCGTCGAAAAATTTTGCAATTGCTGAAACCGTAGGCTCCAGTTTTTTCATGCATTTCACGAGCCTTTGATCGATGGTTCCATCAGGCTTGATAGCTACCGCATATCCGGAATCGGACGTGTCGCCATTTTGCTGATTTTTCAGGGCATCTTTCATCAAATCGGCTATCTGCTGGTTCGTTTCGTTTTCGCTGTTGCGGCTCCAAAACACAAATCCAAGCAGAATCACAAACAAAGAAAATGCAGCAAAAATCAAATATGCAATAGGACCATACACGGAGGAAAGTTTGACGACGACAATCGCGCCAAACATCACCACCATCGAAATAATGAGCGTTAAAGCCTTAAGCAAATTTTGGTTCTTTGGGCTGGACATATTTAAGCTTTCGCGATTTTGAATCCGTCGCTGAACGCCTTGCCAACTTTTTCGCCAACCACGCGGTAGGCATGTGCTGCGGAGTCGTACGAAATCGGTTCGACCTTCCCGAGATCCACTTTGCCGTCTTCGCCAAGAACGCTCTCGTCGGCACTCGTGTTTACGACTCTGCCGACGATGTATGTGCTTCCGTCAAAATCAGGGCTGCATTCCTTGAGTTCGCATTCGAGCGTGAGCGGAAATTCTTCGAACATCGGTGCATCGACATGCTGGCTTTTGACTACATGAACACCAGACTTTTCGACCTTGTTGGGCATTTTCTTGCCGCTCACCACGCCAAAAAAGTCCGATATCGTAGCCGTTTTTCTAGTGCCAAAGCTCACGGTAAAAGCCTTGCGAGCCTTGATGTTCTCGGTCGTCTTGTGGTCTGTGCCAAGGCAAATTGAAATCTCGTCTTCTTCGCGTTGGCCGCCCCAAGCGGCGTTCATGGCGTTCGGCGTTCCGTCTTCGTTGTACGTTGCAATGATGAGAACCGGCAGGGGAGTGATGATAGCTTTTTTGCCAAAATCTTTACGCATATTTAAATCCTTCTTAAATCAATCTTCTGTAAATATAAAACATGAATGGACGTTTTTTAAAGAATAATATGGAAATATTCTTCGATTCTTTAGTTTACATAATCCGCATTATCGGCAACATTAAAACAAGAGCAGGAGAGTCCTCCATTTTGCTTTTCTCCGTTAAATAATTGATTATTCCGCGTTACCCTTCATCGATAGGATTGATTTGCGTTCTCTCGTCGTAGAGCCTTCTAGAAATATGCGTGAACGCTTCGACGATATCGGGGTCAAAGTGCTTGCCAGCGCCTTCAGTAATGATAGCCATAGCCTTCTCGTAAGAGAATCCCTTCTTGTAAACGCGTTCAGCGACAAGAGCATCGAACACATCGGCGACAGCCATGATTCTTGCGGAGAGCGGGATTTGCGTTCCTTTGAGCTGCATCGGGTAGCCAGAACCGTCCCACTTTTCGTGATGGAAATGAGCCATTTCGATAGACTCGTTCAGGTAGTTTTCGTCGAACGAATCGCCGGCATCTTCTTCCATTTTCGTGAGGATTTTTCCGCCTTCGGTCGTGTGCGTCTTCATGATGGCGAATTCTTCGTCAGTGAGCTTTCCGTTCTTCTTTAAAATGTTGTCTGCAACGTGAATCTTTCCAATGTCGTGCATCGGAGCTGCCTTGCGGAGCTTTTCGACATAAGCATCCGTGATAACGTCTTGGAACTTTCCTTCTCTTCGGAGTTCCTCGGCAATCGCGCCCACGTATTCTGCGGTCTTCTTGACGTGCGAGCCTGTGCTTTCGTCGCGTTCTTCGACAAGTTCTGCGAACTCTGTAATAACAACTTCTTGCAAGCGCTGGATGCGTTCGTTCTGCTCCTGCATCTTTTGACTTTGTTCTTGCAATTTTTGAATAAACTTGTACGTGTAGTCCGCCATGGAATTGATGGAATAATACAAGTGCTCAATTTCGTCGTGCGTGTTGATATTCAAATGCTTGATGCTTTCGACAGCTCCCCCAATCTTTTTAAAGTTCTCTTTTTCTTTTGTGGTTGGACGATTCTTCTTTTCAATTTCCATTGAGTCCAGAATTGCACCAGCTTTCTTCGTGTATTCTGCGACCTTCTCCGCTTCGACAGACATTTTGTTCAACGGAGCCACAACGCCACGCTTCACAAGTTCAATGACGACGCTCATAATGAGGATGGAGAGCCCAAAGAACAACGACAAGAGCTTGATAAAGAATACAGCTTCGTCAGTCCTGATGGTCTCCATCGCAATGTCAACGCCAACGTACGCCACCGTCTTCCCCGCTTCATTCTTGAGCGGCTTATAGACCATGAACAACCATCCGTAGATGTCGTTCGAAACAATAGGCTCCACCTCCTCGCCCGCCAAGAGCCTTGGCAAGTAAGCTTCGTACGCTGGATCGAATTTAATCTTTTCGCCTGGGGCTACGCCGGGATATTCATCGGTATCAAGGTCGAACACGACCACGCATCCGTCAGGTCTGAACTTATAGACGTAAAGGAACTTTGTCTGCGGAAAACTTTCTCGAATGCGTTCCAGCACCCATTTAGTCCTGATGTAACCGTCCGCTTCGTAACCTTGAGCAATGAAATTATCAATCTTATTAACGTCAATTGCAACCGTTGCCGCCTGTGCCGCGCCATAAGCGACTTCGGCATAGTTACGGATAGATTTTTCGCGATACAGGAAATGGCCAATCCCGCTAGCAAGCAAGCCCAAAAGCACTTCGGCTATCGTCACGATAATCACGACCTTTTGGAGCAACGGATTGCGGACCATGGAATTTCCGAACCGGGTGCTTGAATCGCGCAAGAAGATTCTGTTCATTTTAATCTTGTAAATACGCGGGACAAAATGGTACAGGATTACTGCGGCAACAACAATGATGCTCTTGTCGAACACGTCCAGAACAATATCCGCAAGGAACTGCGAGGTGTATTTGCTAAAATGCATCACATCGTGGAACGCGTTCGCAAACGGCGCAGAGACGCCCTCGCCAAAATTAAACCCGAACAAGAAATACGTAAAGACCGAACCCAAGCCGCCGCCAAGCAACGCGAACGTGAAGATGACGATGAACATCTTCCAAGCTTTTGAGAAGAACCTCTTGTGGAAAAAGATGGTCGCAAAAACGGCAATTAAAATGCTTATCACGCCGTAGTAAGTTGTAACGGGGTCAGACAATCCGTTGATGGCGTTCAGTAAAAATCCGACGATAACTGCGGGCAAGTAGCCACCGAGCATGGCGGTCAGCACCGTTCCGATGCAGTCCAAGTAAAGAGGAATGCCAAGGGCTATCGCCAATTTTGCGGGTATGACGTTTAATAGTAGTCCGACTACAAATAGCAGCGCAATGCATTTGAAGTTTGACCAATTTTCAAAATCAAATTTTCTCATACCACAACGTCCTTCTACCATATAATAATAAGTAAAATGAACGGTATTCGTAGCTACGAATAAAAAAATTCACAAAAATTTTCCACTTTTTGAATAGACTCGCTCCGAAATGACGCAAAATATCCCTTAACGAGTTAGATTTGCCCCTCCCCTCCTCCTCGACCCCGATTTTGCGTTGTAATAAAAATAACCGAAGATTTATAACATCACTAGCCTTAAGTCCGTTCAATTTATATTAAATTATGCGCATGTTTGTACAAAATGGAATGCTTGAGTTGTCATCGCGCCAAAGACAGATTTTGGTGTTGTTGCGGAAGGGACTTTCGAACAACGAAATTTGCTCTAAACTAGGCATTACCGAAAACACCGTCAAGGTGCATCTTAGGAACATTTATAAGATACTCAATGTTTCTAACCGAATCGAAGCATTGAACGCTGCAAATACGCTCGATATTACGGAAGACGACAGTCCTAAAGAACTAAGCGTCATTTTTCATAAAGTAAGCGACATTTCGGATTGTCCAAAAGCATATAGTTTGTACTTATCGCTCGTAGAAGCGATTCAGCAATACCGCATCTTCCGCATCTTGGAATGCGGCAAAAAGAACGACAAGCCCGGTTTGATCATTGACGTTTCGGCCTCGAAAGACGAGGACGAAATGTTATTTGTAACAACGCGTATAGGTTCCTCGGACGAGATTCTTTGGACAACATCTATCAAAGCAAATTCAGACAACATTACAAGCCTAGCGCAAAAATCTGCAATGCAGTTATTCCGAAGCCTCGTTATTGCGTCCGCCAAGCTGAATTATACCCCCGATAGCCCCCTCCCCTATTGGTGGTTTGTCACGACGAAGTGCATCGCAGGGCTCGAAAGCCGCAGTCAAGAATCATTTGAAATCTGCAAAGAAAAGCTGACTCCGTTTGTTGTCGATAGCTCTTACAACGAATTTACCATTTACGTTCTCGCTTACGCCTATTACATAGCCATCCTCGAAAACTGGGGCAACCCGCAGCTGCACGCGAAGGAACTCGCCAATTTAGCCCGTAAAGCCATGGTGAAAACGCCGTGCTCCATCTATACGCAGATGATCATGGCTTTGTACAACATCGCATCGGGAAACAAGAGCGAAGCGCTCGCTTACTTGAAGCACGTCGTCGAAGCGAATCCGCAGTCGATTACCGCCCGCATGATTCTTATCCAGATTTACATGCTGACCAACCACGAAGACGAGGCGCTGAAGCTCCTCGACGAATGCACACGGCTGATTCCAGAAATGGCGATGCAAGCCTCCATCAATCATGCCCGCACGTTCATTTTGCTTTTGCAGGGCAAGTACGAAGAGTGCAGGGCTTTGGCAAAGCAGGTTCTGCTGTTCACGCCCAAGGCGTTGACGGTGCGTTTATGCCTTATTCTGAGCGACAACATGCTGGGCGATTTGGCAGACAGCCGCATTCAGGTCAAAAAATTCTTTGAATACAATCCGAAATACGGGAAAAAAGACTTAGAACAGCTTCTGAAGGGAGTCTCCGAAGAGAAAAAAGCGTTCTTTATGGCACGTTTAAAGAACATCTTTTATTAAACTTGCGGAAGACAAAACAACTAGTTGTCGCACAATACTATAATGTAAATTTTTATATATAATTTTCTTAAAAAATTTACTTCAAATAACACTTTTGGATTATTGGCAAATTACGCCGTAAAGTCTATTTTTTAATCAATAAAATTTTACACCTCAAACATAATGTTGTAGGGGCCGAGCTAAGAGTCTATCTTAAATCGTCGTCTCTGCAACATTTTTTATGCCTAAAGCTTATGCGCTGACGCTCAGTTCGCTAATGGCGAGGGCAGGGACTTTATAGCTTGCAAACGGGTCGCGGTACTCGTTGCCAACTGCTACGACATTCTTGATAATATCAAAGAAATTTCCGCTCAAAGTAACGCCATCGACCGGGTGCTGGATGGTTCCGTTTTCGCACCAGAAGCCATGCGCGCCAATGCTCAGTTCACCGCTCACGGAACTGCAACCAGAGTTGCCTTCGAGACGCACGACGAGCAAGCATTTCGGGAAGAGCTTGAGAAGTTCCGCAGTCGTCATTTGTCCGGGAGGAACGAGCAAGTTGTAGAAGCTCGTGGACATCTTGCTGCCAAAGCCACGTTCTCCATTGCCCGTGGTTTCGCGGTGTGCCTTGGAAGCCGTTTCGAGATTGTAAAGCGCGGAGTTGAAGATGCCGTTTTCGACGACCTTGACGCGTCTTGCAAGCGAGCCTTCGGAGTCAAAGTAGAACTTGTGCTCGAACATTTCGCCAAGCGGATCGCTCCACAAAGAGAAAACGTCGCTTGCAATCTTTTCGCCTTCTTTGCCGTCAAGGCGGGATTGACCTTTTTGCATGGTTTCGGCGTAGAACGGCTGGCTGTACATGCTAATGAATCTCGAAGAAATGCGTTCCGAGAGAATCACCGGTATTTTGCCGCCTTCGATTTTCTTGGCTCCAAAGAGTTCTGTGGCATATTGTGCCGTGCGGCTTGCGATTTCGTCAATCGAAAATTCGTTCCAGTTGCGTCCGTTCTTCACAAAATTGCCGAGCTTTTTGATGCCGTCGCGGCTTGCGACAGCCCCCGCACCGACAGATGCGCAGTTCGAGCGAGATTCGTAAAAAAGACCCGTGTTGTTCGCGACGATGGAATAGTCCTTTTCGATGTCGCCGCCCAAATAAGGAATGTTCTCGATTTCGCTAGATTTGGCAAACGTTTGCTTTTCAAGTTCGATGCAGAAGTTCTTCATCGTCGAGAGGTCGAGCGATTCCAAAGCCGGATTGTAGTTCGGTTCGCCTTTCGGGAGTTCAACGCCCTGCGGAAGCGTGATGTCGATTTTTTCCGTCCACTGCGTGTGGCAAAGAGCGTCCTTGAGCGTCTGGCGGAGAGCGTCGTCCGTCAACCGTTCCGTGTGCGCATACCCAGGCCGTCCGTCCTTGATGACGCGAACGCCAAGCCCCACAGAATCAGAGATTTCTGTGTTTTGCACTTGCCCCTGAAAGACCGAAAGACCTTCGGAATGGGAGTTGGAGGCGATTACATCGAACTGTTCGGCTTCGCCTTTGGCGAGGTCACACATGAAAGAAACAGCATCTTTAATATTCATATTACCAATATCAAACTTTTAAATATTTACAACTCAAGTATAAAAAATTATGGAGATTCCCGATCAAGTCAGGAATGACAACGTTAATAATTCAGCATGATAACGCTTTTTGTCGCTTTGGGGCCGCAAGGGGATAGGGTC
>CAMZGI010000026.1 GCA_947306305.1 uncultured Fibrobacter sp. | reverse complement strand
AACTGCGGCTCCGCCGCTTACCTTTTAATCTCCAAACTCTTGTCGATAATCAAATCAATGAGCTGGCTGTAGGTGATTCCGTTGCATGCCGCTTGTGCAGGGAGGAGCGATGTCGGAGTCATGCCCGGGAGCGTATTCGTTTCAATCGCAAAGAGCTCGCCGTCCTTCGTGATGCGAACGTCTGTGCGGCTGTAGCCCGCGCCGCCCAAGGCGTAGTGGGCGTTCTTCACGAGTTCCTGAATACGTGCGGTCAGTTCCGGCGCAAATTCCGCCGGGGTCACTTCTTGGCATTCGCCGTTGTACTTAGCTTCATAGTCAAAGTATTCGCGTGTGGTCATGCGCATTTCGGTCGGCGGCAAAGGCTTTTCGCCTTCGATGTAGCCGCAGCTTGCTTCGCCACCGGCGATGAACTTTTCACAAAGCAAACGGTTAGAATCCTTGAACAAATCTTGCGTGATTTTGCCAGCTTCGTCGAGGTCTTTGGCGATGCCAATGCCGATGGAAGAACCTCCCAGCGGGTCTTTGATGACGAGCGGGAATCCAAGTTCGTCTGCGACGCTTACGAGCGTGTCGCCTGTAAAATCGTGTTTCCAAATGACGCGGTACGGCGGCGTTGGAATGTTGTTTGCGCGGTAGATTTCCTTCGTCTTGATTTTGTCCATGGCGAGTGCAGAAGCGAGAAGTCCGCAACCCGTGTAAGGAATGTTCCAGTTTTCGAGCATGGCCTGGATGTGACCATCTTCGCCCCATTTGCCATGCAGCGCGAGGAACGCAATGTCGGCTGACGGAAGTTCCGAAAGCGCGGGGGACTTCTTTTTGTTAGCGGCTGTGCCTTCGAGGCTGTGGAAATAGTTGACGGAAAAATTCGTTTTCTGGTAGGGCGAAAGCTCGCGGGATGACCAGTGCCAAGTGCCGTCCTTGTCGATAAGAACCGGGTGGATGTTGTACTTTTCTGGATCCATGGCACGCACAACGCCAGTGCCGCTGACGACTGAAACATCATGTTCTGTAGATGGACCGCCCATCAAAACCAAAACGCGTAAACGGGACATAAAAACCTCTTAATAAACTTTGCCTTTAATCTAGTAATAAAAAATCCCATTCCAGCATGTTTCGTGATGAAAGTTGCTGAAATGAGATTTAGAAAGGTGCGTTTCAGCACATTTCGTTTTAGAGGAAAATCAATCCGAGAATGCCGACTGCCCAGACGTACCAAGCAAAGTGCTGGAACTTGCCTTTTTGTACAAAGTTCATGAGCCACTTGAGGGCGATAATGCCGAATACAAAAGCGACAATCATGCCTACGAGGAGTTCTGGAGAGAAGTTGCCTGCGTCGGCGCACTTCAAAGCTTTTTCTGGGTCGAGGAGAGCTTTTTCGGGAGTCATGCTTTGGCACTTGATCCACTTGATGCAGTCGAGAAGCGCTGCGCCGCCAACGGCGGGGATGCTCATGAGGAAGCTGAATTCGCCTGCGTACTTGCGGTTTACGCCCATGAACATCATGGCGCTGATGGTGGAACCGCTGCGGCTGATGCCCGGGATGCAAGCGATGCCTTGCACGGTACCCGTCACAAGAGCTCGCCACCAGTTCATCTTGACGCCTTCGTTATCGGGGTGCTTGGCGCCCGTCGGGCCCCACTGGGACGTGAAGAGCAAAAGACCCGTGAAAAGTTCTGCTACGCAGACTGCACGCGGATTTTCGAACAACGTTTCGAGAACGTCTTTGAAGCCGAGACCAATCATCGCTGTCGGGATGCTCGCGAGGATGATGTAGCCCGCTTCGCGGAGCTGTTCCTTGTCGCGACGGAGGCAACCCACGATGATGTCGGTAATCTTCTTGTGGAAGACCACGAATATCGAGAGGAGCGTCCCTGCGTGGAGCATGATGTCGAAGAACATGCCTGCTTCGTTCATGCCTAAAAGTTCATGTCCGAGTACGAGGTGACCGGAACTGGAGATGGGGAGGAATTCAGCGAGACCCTGCAACAGGCCGAGGATAATTGATTCTAACATAGTGCGGTAAATATAGGTTTTAGACGAAAGAGTAGAGACGAAAGACGAGAGAAAAGAAGGTTTTAGGTTACAGGTTTCAGGGGTCAGGAGCTCCTTAGATGCCGTTGGCAGCCCTTCGACAAGCTCAGGGACCTTGTAAAGTTGGAGAGCCTGCCGAACCAAAATTCTAAGCTCTAATAACAGTTTACTTCTTTATTCTTTCGTCTGTAGGGCGTAGCCCGTTCTTTCGTCTATTCGCTCATTGCTCAAAGCTCCATTTCCTAACCACTAGTCACTAACCACTAACCACTAATTACTATCTTCAATACCATGTCTCGCAGGTTTCTTCTTTGCTTTCACGATTTCTCGGTGTGGAATTTCCGCACGTCGCTTCCGATTGTAGCTTCGTTGAAGGATTTAGTCGGAGGTTGCTTTAGCGTTCTTGTTATTCCTTGTGTGGATGGCGCGTCGGACGAAGATGTCGCCGAATTCAAACAGGCTCTTTTGCAGTTGAAAACAGAGGGCTTCGAACTTGCGTTGCACGGCTTAAAGCACAAAGCGGAATTTAGCCAAGGACGTAGCTATGCGGGGCTTGTCGGGATGAATTTGACATCGGGCGAGGCGGAGTTTGCTGGCCTTAGCGAATACGAATCTAGCCGTCTCTTGCATGCCGCTCTTGATGCGTGGAAGAATTTATTTGTAGATGCTGACGGAAATTGCGATATGCCTGTGGCGTTTATTCCGCCGACTTGGTTTAGCAATAAGTATTTGCCGGGGCAAGTCCGTGCCGAAAAAATGTTGTACGAAGACCGCTTCTCGCTGACTTCTGCCGATGGAGTGCGTTATTCGTCGCCTGTGGCTAGTTTTGCAGGAATTCCAAAATCTACCGAAAAGGCTGCAATCCTTTATGCACAAGGCATTTTAAAGTTCCCGTTCGGCGTTCCACGCATAGCCGTTCATCCTGTGGATTTTCCGCAGTTGAACGGAGCGATTCGCGATTTGGTGCGGCTCGCGTTAGGATGCAAAAGAGAACTCTCGCTTTACAGCGAACTGTAGCCCTTTAAACAAACAAACTCGGAGGCGTTTTGCTCCGAGCTTATTTCTTATAAATTCTAAATAGCAGGTGCAATTAAATCGCAGGGACGACGATTTCGTTTACGGTCTTGCGTTTCGCGTCGTCGATAATTTGGATGGTCAGCGTTTCGCCCGCTTCGGGGAGGTCTTCGCTGCTGATGACTAGAGTGCGTGGCTCGGAATCGTATTCGACTGGAATCCACTTGTCTCCAGCCTTGACGGTGATTGCGTTTCCGTCAGGAACGCCAGCGTACCTTGCGTAGATGGGAATCTTGAGCGCGAGTTTGGGCACTCCGCCGATGAAGGATTCTGACCAGAAGGGGAACCCGAGCGTAAAGCTGCTTTCGTCAGAAATGTTCGCGATGTCTCTAAGTTCGTTTGTGGTGGCACAGCGTTGCTTGTTGCCAGTCTGCTTTTCAAAGTAGAACCACCTGCGAGTCGTTTCGCCGAGCCAGTAGAGCGGAGCGGGGTTGGCAGGATTGTTGATGCAGACATTCCACTTGCCGTGGAATTGCATGCCTTTCGGGTGGAATTCGAAAAAGTCAACGCTGTCGGTCTGGTTGCGTGTGACCGCGAGAACGCGGAGTGCTGTGTCGCCCATGACGGGGATGCCCGAAATTTTTTGCGTGATTGAAATGTCGCCTAATTGAGCGTACCAGTTGATGCTGTTCTTGTACTTGCCGTAGGGGTAGAGCGCGATTAATTCATTTACTCCACGACCGGTGCCTGTTGCAGAAGCACTTGCGCTATAGCGAATGTACTTTGTTTCAGGATAAAGTTCGATGACTTTTCCGAGAGGCGTAGGCTTGTTGTGGTCGAAAATTTTGCAGAGGTCGCCATTGAGAACTTGTTCGTCCTTGTCGAGAGCTTCGAACTTGAATCCCGATTCGCAGCGGTAAACGTCGAGCATGCTCTTGCTCAAGAACGTAAAGACCGGAGCGTTTTGGCTTTGCTTGATGGTGATTTTTCCGTTGTTTCTGCAATTCTGGTGAAAATTGAATTGGCGTTTGATGATGTGACCGCTGAAGTCTTCAATTTCAATTTTGTAAGTAGAAATGGGGCCAATCTTTGCGTCGATGTAATGCCAGTCCCCTGCGGTGTCGGCTTCTTCTGCCCAAAGCAGTTCGTTGCGGATGTCGATCATCTTTTTATAGCTGAGCGTATCCATTACTTTGCTGTAAATTTTTTCGTCGTAGCGCCACATTTCGAGCCTGCGGATTGCCATCGGGTTTTCTTTGGGCTCGCGGCTGTAGTCGGCAATTTTAATAGCCATGGACAAGTTAAATTCGTTTTTGACAGGGGTTTCGACGCAGCCGTTGCGGAGCGATTCGTCGGTCGTGAGAGCTATTTCGTTGCCTTGCCATACGGCGACTCCAAAAATCTGCGGCGCAATCGTGTCAAGGCACTTGACCCCAATATCGCAGGGCGAAATGACATCGTCTTTGTTCAAGCGGACTTCGAGATGCAAGTGCGGGTTCCCGATGCCTGTGCTGCCAGCGAACGTAAGCGTGTCGCCTTTGTGGAACCGCATGTTAGGCTTGATTGAAACGTCGTTACTCTTTGTGGCGTATTGCTTTTGCTTCACGAGCTTGTCGATTGGCAATGTAAAGCTGCTCTGGTGAGCGAATACCCAAGTCCTTCCGCTTTTGCCTTCAAAGAACATCACTTTGCCGTAACCGAACGGCGAGGTCTTGATTTCTTTCACGTAGCCGTCTTCGGGGGCGAATATGGGCCAGCCTTCTTCCATTTGCGTGGAGTAGTCGATGCCTGCGTGGTAACGCGTGCCGCGGTTTTCTCCGAATGAAGACGTCAAGTAAGCGTCTCTCTGGAACGGATCGTACGAGAACGGTTCAACGTAGGATTCCGAAATAAGTTCGGGAGGCGGGGCGTTCCTTTCGGAAAAGTCTGTGTTGTCGAGCTTTGCTCCTCTTTGGGTGGCAATGCAGTCTTCGTATGCGAACGCGTCCATCTTGGATTCGTTGCAGACGATGTTGCTGGCGGCGAAGCTAAATACGCTGCCTATGGAAAGGAATAGTAACGATTTTTTTGAAAGCTTGACCATAATAGGTAAAAGATATTAAATAACTAGTTTGTCGTAATGCAGGCGTTTGTTTATAAGAACGTTTTTTAGCGCAAATTGCAAAAAAGACTCGCTTAAGCGAGTCTTTCTTAGTGGAGCTAAGGAGAGTCGAACTCCTGACCTCCTGCATGCCATGCAGGCGCTCTACCAACTGAGCTATAACCCCAAGGACGCGCACAAATATAGAATGAATAGATGTACGTGTCAAGGGCTAGTTAGAAAAAAAAAGATTTTTTTCTAACTAGCAGTTACTAGTTCTAAGTTTCTAGTTACTAGGGCGACTGCGTCGCAGTTTTAAGTTCTGAGTTACTAGTTACTAGACTTTTTTAGCTCAAATCTTCTAGTAACTATTAACTAGTACCTAGTAACTAACCTCCAGTAACTACTAACTAGTATCTAGTAACTCGTAATTGCGATTTCAATCGCAATTACGCTTTTTCAATCGTCACGCTTTCGATGATCACGTCGTCGTAGGGGCGGTCCATGCGGTCGGTCTGCACGCCGGCGATTTCGTCGAGAACATCGAAGCCTTCGTAGAGCTGGCCGAAGACGGAGTAACCGTCAGCCGGGCCCGGGCCGCATTGTTCGTGGTCGAGGAAGTGGACGTTGTTGCCATGGACGATAAAGAACTGGCTGCCGATGGAGTGCGGCATAGCTGTCTTTGCCCAGCTGAGCGCTCCGCGCATGTGGGTGAGGCGGCTGTCGTACTTGTCGCCGATGGTAGAACCCGGACCTTGAGCGGCGTGTCCACCGGTTCCGTTCTTGCGAGTAAAGTCGCCACCCTGGATCATGAAGTCCTTGATGATGCGGTGGAACGGAGCTCCGTCATACTTGCCCTGCTTGGCAAGTTCAATGAAGTTCGTGGCGCATTCGCCGACGATTTCTTCGAAAAGGCGGAGTTTCATTGTGCCGTGGTTGGTCTTCATGATGGCGATAGTTTCGCCGGCCTGCGGTTTGTCGAGCTGATTAAATGCCATTTTTACTCCTGATAGCTTTAAGGTATGAGGTCGCGTAGCCTTGTGTCATGAAAATAACCTTTAAAGCACGGCACTTAGCGTCGCGTTTTTGCATACATATATACAAATATAGCAGGATGATTTGAATGCGGTTCGGCGTTTTTTCTCCAAAAAAGCTAGATTCTTTGTGGATATATAGAGGCTACAGGTTTCAGGTATCAGGTTTTAGGAAATGAATCATGCACTTTGTGCATCTGTATAGGGCGGCTTTGCCGCGATTTTTTGCCTAACACCTAGAGCCTAACTCCTAATCCCTAACAACCAACCACCAACCGCTGTTTACTAACCACTAATAACTTCCTACTGTCTAATTCCTACTACTCTTATGAACGATAACTGCAAAAAAGTAAGCGAACTCCTATCGGCTCAGACGATGGAATTTGCATTGGACGAGATGGCGGCGAAAATCGCCAAGATGCATCCGTCTGCCGACAACATGATTGTCCTTGGCATGGCAAGCCGCGGTATTCCGCTTGCAAAAAAACTTACGGAACGTCTTTCTCAAAAATTTGGCAAGCCCATCGCCATGGGTAGCCTCGATGCCACGTACTACCGTGACGATTTCCATTATCGCAAAAAAGTAGCGACCGAAATGCGTTTTACTGAAATGCCTGCTTCGGTCGAGGGCAAGACGGTTATCCTCGTGGATGACGTGCTCTACACGGGCCGGTCTTCGCTTGCAGCCATGCGAGCCATTTTGGATTTGGGCCGCCCGGCCGCTATCCGTCTTTGCGTGCTTGTCGATCGCGGACACCGCGAACTCCCGATTGCGCCAGACTGCGTCGGTCTTACGGTCGAAACCGCCAAGAATCAGGAAGTCCGTGTGTCTATCGATCCTATCGATAAAGAAAATTCAGTTTATCTCGTAGAAGTGGAGGCTTAGCGTGAGCTCTTTGGAAATTAAACATCTGTTTGGACTCCGTGGTGTGTCCAAGCATGATATCCGCCTGATTCTGGACCATGCAAAACAGTTCCGCGAAATTCTCGAACGCCCGGTCAAGAAGGTGCCGAGCCTTCGCGGCATGACTGTCGTGAACTTGTTCTTTGAAAACAGCACTCGCACCCGCACGAGCTTTGAACTTGCCGAAAAGCGACTCTCTGCGGACACGGTGAACTTTGCAAGCTCCAATTCGAGCGTCAAGAAGGGCGAAACTCTGGTCGATACGCTCCGCAACATCGAAGCAATGAAGATTGACATCGTGGTCGTCCGCCACAAGGGAACGGGAGTTCCCAAGTTCCTCGCCGACAACAGCAATGCGATTATCGTGAACGCTGGCGATGGTGCCCACGAACATCCGACACAGGCTCTCCTCGATATGCTTACGGTCGAAGAAAAGCTTGGAACGCTCGAAGGCAAGAACGTGACCATCATCGGCGACATCCGCCATAGCCGCGTGGCCCGCAGCAACCTCTGGGGCATGACGACGATGGGCGCCCATGTGACGCTCTGCGGACCTTCGACCTTGGTGCCGCGCAACACGGACTTGATGAACCACGTGACGTGGGAACCCGATGTGAAAAAGGCGGTCGCAAACGCCGACGCGATTATCGCTCTTCGCTTGCAGAAAGAACGCATGGACGATGCTCTCCTCCCGAGCATGCGTGAATACCGCAACACGTTTGGCATCACGCAAGAACTCTTGGACTGCGCTAAGGACAAAGTCATCATTATGCATCCGGGGCCAATTAACCGCGGCGTGGAGCTCGATTCCGACATCGCCGACGGCGAACATTCTGTAATTCTCGATCAGGTGACCAACGGTGTTGCAGTCCGTATGGCCGTACTCTTCCTTTTGGCTGGAGGTCGCAACAATGAAAATGCGTAGTTTGTCAGATATCTCGAATGTCGTTCTGAAGAACGCCATGTTCTGGAACGGTCAAAAGTTTGAACCCCGTGACGAAGTTTGCTTGCACGTGCTTAATGGAATTGTTCCGCGTGACGAATCTTTTGTTCGTGGCGATGAATTTGACTGCAAGGGCGCTTTGGTGATACCAGCACTCTTTGGCTTGGGCCTTGACTTTATGGAGCCGCTTCGCGACGACGTTTACAAGTATTCCGACGGCATTGACGCTATGCGCAAGGGCGGCTTTTACGGCGGCCTTTACGAAAGCTCCGCAAACCCGATTGACGATGCAGACAAGCTTACTGCAACGGCTAACCGCTTCAAAATGTTCAACACCATCGTGGGCGAGTTTGAAGTCAAGTTCTTGGGTGCTTACAGCAAGGGCTTCGGGACGGACAGCCTTGCCGAAATGATGGAGCTTGCCGAAGCGGGAGTCGTCGGCTTTGGCGACGGCAACGCCGCAATTCCGCATTCCCGTTTCCTCCGCCTTGCGATGGAATACGGCAAGATGACGGGCAAGCGTTTCTTCTTCCAGCCGATGGACAAGACTCTGCGTAAGAGCGGCTGCGTTCACGAAGGCGCTTACTCCGACATGCTCGGCATGAAGGGCATTCCTCGCATCGCCGAAACGGTTGCTGCTTACACGGTTCTCGAAACCGCTCGATTCTTGCAAGTGCCAGTGCATTTCAAACAAGTGACTTGCGGCGAAACGCTTGAACTTATTCGTAGCGCTCGCAAAAAAGGCATCGATGTCACTTGCGATGTCGGTCTGTATCATTTGCTCTTGGACGATTCTTGCCTCGAAACGCTCGACTCCGCTTACCATATTTTGCCGCCAATCCGCTCTGCAGCGGACCGCGACGCTTTGTGGCAGGGCATTGTCGATGGAACGGTCGATGCTATCAGCGTGAACCACACGCCTGTGCTCCGTCAAGATACGGTCGTGAACTTCGAAGATTCCGTGCCCGGCGCGCTTTCTTTGGAAATCGCTCTCCCTGCAATTTGGAACAAACTTGTTTCCAAGGTGGGCGAGGCTCGCGCAATTGAACTTCTCTCGACTGCTCCTGCACGTCTTGCATCTGCCGCTCCCGCACAAAATAATATTGTCGTGTTTGCGCCGGATAGACCGCACGTGGTCGTCGAAAGCGATTTCGCGGGTCATGTCTGCAATTCGCCGCTCATGGGCAAGACTTTGCCGTCGTCTATCCTTGCAACGTACATCAACAGCGTTTGGACTGAGATGTAGTTTGGTGGGGTGTTGATGCCGACGATTCATGATGTCTGGACGTTCTTCCAGAATTACATCCTTCCGGTTCTTCCGTTTTTGGCTCTTGTGCTGATTGAAATTCAGCTGATGTACAACCATCGCAAAGAAGAAGTGATGTTTGGAGAAGATGCTTTTAACGAGAAAATCAAGGCGTTCGAGTTTACGCCAAAGGAAGTGAGTACGCTGAAAGAATTGGTGCGCTCGTCCAAGTTCGAGAACATGGATGCCGTGCTGAATTCGTCCTTGCTTTTTGAAACGGCGGTGAACGAGTATTACCGCGTCAATGGCGTGATTGCCGCTCCCATAGACTCTCTTCGGCAGAAGATGGGCTTTACGGGAGCGAACCCCTTGGCGATGGTTTGCTCGACGAGGCAGTTCAACGTGGGCGACTGCGTGGATTTGGAATTTGAAGGCAAAGTAGTTTTTAGACGAGCTAAGATTCTTGAACGCACGGAAGCATTCTGGAGCGTCGAAATTGATGGAACCCAAGCTCAAGCTAAAGCTTTTTCGGGAGAGCGGATGCTTATCCGCTGGACTCGTATAAACGATGCGGTCTATTCGACGACGTTGTCTGTAGATTCCGCTACTCGCAGTAAGCTGGTGTTCCACCACAGCACGCATCTGGATAAAGAACAGTTGCGCAAGTGGGTCCGCGAAGTAGTCGATTTCCCTGTCGAGGCGACATTTGCCGATGGGAAAAAACAGTCGGGCGTGCTTTACGACCTTTCGGCTGGTGGTATCTTGCTTGGACTGTCCGAAGACTGCAAACCCGACCAGCAAATTTCGATTTCGTTTGAGCTTCCGACCTTTGGTGTACAGAACGTGGATGTTAAGGTTTTGAACAATCTTGGGCGCAGAAATCCCAATTTTCCGCTGTATAATTCCATCTCGGCGGTGTTTACCGGGTCCTATGCTTGGACTCAGGAACGAGTTCTACAGTACATTTTTGAGGTAAATCGCAAAACAAAGACCAAAAAAATGGCTTCAAATGCCGTTACTACTTAGAATTAAATGACTAGATGCTGTTTTTCTCTTGACATTCCATGTATATAAAAGTAGAATTTACATAGTATTGTTTCCTATCGGAGTTTATTTTGGCTTTAGGTTTGATTGCTAGAATTCGTGGAGAACGCGAAACCGTTGGCATTGATGTTGGCCACTACAGCATCAAGTTCGTCAAGGTCTATCATGATGCTAACGGTAAGAGTATTGTGCGCGATGTTGACTTGGAACCCGTTCCGGCGGGCTCCATTATTAACGGTCTTATCCAGCGTCGTAGCGATTCCGACGATTTATCCGAAAAAGGGACGAAGAAGGAGAAGGACGGCTTCGACAAGTTGGGCGAGGCATTCTCCAAGTTGTTGCTTCGTCACCCGATTGATGAAAATGTGGATGTTGTGGCTTCGGTGAACTGTGGTGCCGGTGAAGGTGGCGTGCTTGTAGACCATCTCACAATTAAGGTTCCAAAAAACGGCAACGAAGACGCTATTATCGTTCAGACTGCTCAGTCCCGTCCGCCCTTTGACGACCAAGATAACGTTCTGGACTACGAGGTTGTTTCTCGCGAAGGCGAGGACGTCAAGGTGAACGTGGTGGCTGCAAAGAACTCCATGCTCGAATCCTGGGCGCAGTTCTTTACCCGCAAGGGCATTCGTCTGTCTGCGATGGATGTCGATATCTTTGGACTTTTGAACGCGTTTGTCGCGACGGCTTCGGAAGAAGACCGCAAAAAGACGACCGCTATATTCAATCTTGGCGACAACAAGATGAGCGTGGGATTTATACAGGATGGCAAGTTCCATTCTGTCCGTTCCATGAATGGCGGTTCGCTGAATGTTATTATTAACAAATTAGCTTCTAGTTTGGATGTCTCGGTCGAAAAGTGCCACGAGATGTTCGAGAAAAACGACTTGAAGGTTATCGAAGGCGTTGCCATTTCTGTTATCGAAGATGCAATGCGGAGCGCTTTTGAAGAACTCATGTCGCAGATAACGTTTGGTATCCGTTATTATTCTTCAGCCGAAGATTCCCGCCCGCTCGAAAAGATTTTGATCGGTGGCGGCGGAGCTGCTGTTCCGGGCTTGCTTGAATATATCGCCGAAAAGACGGGTATCGAAACTTCGTCTGTAAACCCCTTCCGCTCGGTGGAATGCGATTCTAGCGTCGTCGGAAAGGACGGTATATCTATTGCTTTGTCTAACATTTACGCCCCGGCTTTGGGACTTGCAATGAGGAAGTTCTAATGGCTACGATTAAAAGTAAAGGTTCTAATAAGGCGTTAGCAATCACCATCAACCTTCTGCCTAGCGAACACCGCAAAAAGCAGACGGACTTGACTTGGGTGACCGACCGCCGTATTGTTTGGCCTACGGTTTTGTTCATAGTTTCTGTCGTTGCAGCTTTATTCATTTATGCGTACACGTTGGAATCACTATCTAGCTTGAATGCAGAACTCCAGTCTGTCAGGGCTTCGGTGGAACGTGAACGTCCTTTGCTCTTGAAGATAAGCGAACTCGAAAAGAACCAGTCTGTCATCAATTCCAAGATTAACGCTCTCAAGTCCATCCAAATTAACAAGAAACGCTGGGTGGTGCTGTTCGAGAACATTTCGTCTGTGCTTCCCCCGAACATGTGGCTCATTAGCTTGTCGCAAGTGAGCGAGTTCAACCTCGAAATGAAGGGGACTACGTTCGACTTTTCGGAAGTGGCCGAATACATGGTCAAGCTCGAAAAACAGTCAAGCGTAGAAAAAGTCTCTTTGGTGACCATTTCTACAACTAAGGTCGATGGTGACGAGGCGTACAGCTTTACGCTCAAGGTCGTCTTGAAACGCGACTTTGGAGAGGAGACTTGATCATGGGCAATTTGAATATTGATTTTAAAGACAAAAAGAATATATACGCCTTTGCGATGGCGGCTGTCATTCTGTTGATGGCTTATGCGGTCTATACTTACGTTTGGGATCCGTTTGTCGCAGAGCAGGAGAGCCTCCAGAGCCAGTTGCAGTCGGCTCAGAACGAACTCAACAAGATTAACTCCAAGAAGCACCGTGTTGCAGAACTCGAAATGCAGCTCGCCCAGGCCGAAAAGGACTTCCAAAAGTTAAAGGAAATGTTCCCGGAAGAAGAAAAGGTTCCGCTGCGCTTGCAGGATCTTTATTCAGTGCTTCGCAGTTCTGGCGTGCAAATCCAGAAGTTCAATCCCGAAGGCCGTTCCGAGAGGGAGCATTACATCGAGAACCGCTATTCTATCGCCGTCAACTCTGGCTACCACATGCTAGGCTACTTGTTTGCAGAAATTGCAAACTTCAACTACCCGACAGCGATTTCGAACTTGAAGCTTTCTCGATATTCTGGCATTGCAGCCGAAATTCAGAAGGCTGAAACTCACGGTTGGACTCCGATTACCATGTCGGTGAGCTTCAACTTGACCACATATACATCAAAGAAGGTTGGCAAATAATGAAATGCAAGTTCCTTCTTATGCTGCTATCGAGTGCCGTAGCTATCCAAGCTGCGATGATTAAGGATGTCCGTTTTTCTTGTTCTGCAAAGGATTGCCAGATGCTGTTCCAGTTTGCCTCTGACAAGAACTTGCCGACATTCTTCCAAAAGTACGATGAAGCTTCGAAAAAATTGACTGTCGGATTTTCCGAAACGGACTTTGCGTTTGGTGTCGGGAATTACGATGTTGACGGTTCTGCTGCGTTTGTGCGTTCCATGAGGGTTTTCAAGGAACCGTACCGTGGCATGAACTTTTTGAAGATTGAAATGCAGGTGGGCCCGTCCATTACGACGGACAAGAATGCAATAGCCCTGGACAAGGCGAACTTCCTTTTGAAATTCGCTGCGAATAACGGCAAGGCTTGGACGTTCTCGAAGTTGTATGCAAGCAAAAAGGCGGCTGCCGAGAAGGCTGCCCGCGAAGAGGAAAAACGCCTCGCCGCCGAACGCAAGGCAGCCGAAAAGCAGGCGATTCTCGACCGCAAGGCTGCTGAAAAAGCCGCCCGCGAAGAGGAGCAGCGCTTAGCCGCCGAACGCAAGGCAGCCGAAAGGCAAGCAATTCTCGACCGCAAAGCCGCAGAAAAGGCTGCACGCGAAGAGGAAAAACGCCTAGCCGCCGAACGCAAGGCTGCCGAAAAGCAAGCAATGCTCGACCGCAAGGCCGCTGAAAAGGCTGCACAGAACGAAGGTTCTGCATCTGCGACTTCTGCTTTGCTGCCGGGCCTCAAGGAAATGACGGTGCTTATCGGTTCTGGCATGGAACAGTTCCGCTTGGTGGCTGACTCTCGCTTGAGCATCGACAAAGTCTCTGATGTGAACGGCTCCTTTATGGTGACGGTCGCAATTAGCGGTCCTCAGAAATCGCCAGTATTCAAGGTGAGCGCAGGCTCTCTCGTGAAATCTGTGTTCTGGGATGCAAACGGACTCAATATCCAGCTTTCGATGGGCGCAAGGCCTGTGATGCTCGTGCAGGATGGTGCCTTGATTTTGCAGTCTTCCGAAAACGCAGTGCGTCGCGATGGCTTTGTTTTCTGGAGCGCCCGCCCGAACGGAATTTATGTCCGCGACTGGATGAAGTCGCCTGAACCTGTTCCCGAATTCTCTGAATTCGTAAAGACTTACGAAAAAGAAAGCAAGAAGCTTGTGTCTAGCACACAGACGTTCCACTTGCGTCCTGTTGTCCGCGAATTGATTGTCGTTGCCGACGAAACGGAATTCTACGCCGCTCCGAGCGAAAAGGCTCAGGTCATGCAGCGCGTGGTATTTGGCGACCGTCTGGTGAACATGGACTTGAACGGGCTTTACCGCAAGGTGCAGGTGGGCAACAAGATTGGTTACGTGAATAGACGTGCCGTAAGCTTCTCCGACGAACTTTCCGCTGTGCAGCTCGAACGCCTCAAAAAGGTCGATCAGGAACGCGGCGAAAAGCTCACGCAGGGCATGAAGCCCATGGGAAGTGCTCTCGATGAACTTTACGAAGACCGCGTGACTTACAGCTCGTTCGGTCGTCGTGATCCGTTTGTTGAAGTCAAGGGCTTGGTCGAAGAAGGCATCAACATCGACCAGGTTGAATTGGTGGGTATCATTTGGGAAGCCGAGGAGCCGGTGGCAATCCTTGTCGAATCCAAAAATCCGAGCGTGTCTTACACCATCAAGGAAGGCGATAAGATCATGAACGGAAAAGTTCTTAAAATTACACAAACTGATGTGCTCTTCTTGATTCAAGAATTCGGGGTGAGCCGTCGCTACTCTATGGGTCTTCCCGATAAATTTGGGGGTCAAAAGTGAAAAAGCTGACTAAAATTCTGATGGTTCTTATTATGGTGGCAAGTTTTGCTACCTCGTGGGCTGCGCCAGCCGAAGGCTCTGTCTCTCCGAATAAGAAGCTATATGACTTTAACTTCGTCAATATGGACTACGATGCGATTTTCCGCTCCGTGTCTTTTATTGCAGGTGTAGATATTCTTGTTGCACCCGATGTCAAGGGCAAAATCAGCTTGCGCGTGACCAAGAAGACCTGGCAAGAAACTTTGGACATTATTTGTAACATGAACGACCTCACGTGGGTGATTCAGGACAAGTACATTTCCATCCAGCGCTTGAGCACGTATCAGGCAAAGCAAAAGAAGATTGCTGACGAAGAAAATCAGGCTGAACAGACGGCTCCGCTTATTCGTAAGAACTTCCAGGTGCATCACGCCAAGGCTGATGAACTTGTCAAGGTCTTGGAAAACATGAAGTCGAACCGTGGCAAGATTTCTGTCGTGGAACGCACGAACTCCATTATCGTCTATGATACCGAAAGCAAAATCGAGCAGATGGCTAACGCTCTCACGGAACTCGATGTGGAAACGCTCCAGATCATGATTACTGCAAAGCTCGTGGTGGTGAACAGCGAACTTGCTCGCGAACTTGGCGTGGACTGGACGGCTGCGGTGGGCTCTGCAACGCTTACTCCAGGAACAGCTGCGACAGCAACTGGCGCTACGGCTGGCTCTAGCCGTATCAGCGGCGCGATTCGCTCCTTCCCGAACGGAAAGGGAACTTCTCCGGCGGTGGGCAACGCAAGTACTGCAATTACGGCTAGCCTCTTGGACAACAACTTGCAGATTGCAATTTCGAACTTGATGGGTGACGCTTCTACGGAAGTTCTTGCAAGCCCGCAGGTTTCTACGCTCGACAATACCGAAGCTCAGGTGTTCATGGGCGACAAGGTGTCTATCCGCGTGATTGACGATAGCGGCGAATCTTCGACCAAGATGGTGGAAACGGGTATCAAGCTCACGGTGACTCCGCACGTTTCTGGCGACAACCGCATTTTGCTCGACCTCCATCCCGAAAACAACTCTTACGGCTATGACGAAAAGGGCGAAGTCGTGATTTCGACGCAGGAAGCAAAGACCAAGGTGGTCGTGGCTGACGGTGAAACGGTTGTGATTGGCGGCCTGACCCGTAACGAAAATACCGAAAGCGAAAGCGGCATTCCGTTCCTCAAGGACATTCCGCTTTTGGGCAACCTCTTCAAATACACCCGCAAGGCTATTACGAAGAAGGATCTCGTGATCTTTGTGACTCCGAGAATCATCCGCAATTACATCGGCAACGTCGATATTTCTGAAAAGTCCGAAGAAGTTTCTGGCGCTCCAGAACTCAAGCCGGTTGACAATACCGCTTCGGGCGAAACCCCGGACGCTCCGGTTCCAGAAAATTCCCACGACGATAGCTGGAATCAGTAATTAGAATTGGTTTAAACGAAACGGTTTAACGCAGCCCTGGGTTTTACCCAGGGCTGTGTGCGTTTTAGCGCACCGTCATTCCTGCCGGAGAAAGTCGAAGGATCCAGTGACATTTTCTTTTACATCGTCATTCTCGCGAAGGCGAGAATCTATACAAGAAATGAAGTAAAAACGTCATTCCGGCCCCCGAGCCGGAATCTAGGTGACGGCCTTCCTCCTCTAAACAATTGACAAGTATTTGGATTATATTAGAGAAAAATGTATTTTGCAGGTGTAGGTTTGTTATGAAATCCTTGAAATCTAGTTTTTGCTTATGCGCCTTGCCGCTAGCCGGCACGATTGCATTATCGGTTGCATTGATTGCATGCGGCGATTCTTCGGACAACACGCAGTTCCCTGTTAATGAAGATCCCTATCCGTTAAGTTTTGAGAATTTAAGTTCAGAAGAAAGTTCCAGCTCCGCAAAAATTCAAAGCAGTTCTGCAAAAGTAGAACTAAGTTCAAGTCCTGCAATCTCGTCATCCTCGACAGAGCTTGCCCTGAGTGCAGCCGAAGGTTTTGAGAATCTGTCCAGCAGTTCAACGAAATCCATAGCGGAGTCTTCGGCGGTTGCCGAATCGTCGTCATCGGAAAAATCGGCGGGAGTGTCTAGCAGTTCTGCGAAAACTGTGCCGGGATCCTCGGACGATGGCGTTTGTTCGAAATGCGACAGCTACACGGCGGCAGACCCCACGCTCGTTGAAAATGGTGGCAAAGGTTCCGTGACAACTTACGGGAGCGTTACAGCAAAAGAAACAAGTCTTGGCGGCGCTTGCAATTACGGACAGACTAATATTCAATACTACGCTGCGATTCATGTGAATGTGTCGCCCGGCGACGATAAAGGCCCATGGAAAGGCGGAGCCGCTTGCGGCGGCTGCGTGCATGTGAAAGCGAAAACGCCGGATGGCTGGAAAGAAGTGACTGTGCGAATAACCGACCGCTGCCCGGATGCAAATTGCGGAGTCGATTTGGGCGGAGCCCCTGCTAGCGACATCATGGGTAATCTCGTTGGTCGCTATTATGGCGAATGGGAATTCGTGAGCTGCGAGGGCGTCGAGGGCGTTTGGGGCGATTCCACGTCGATTTGGGTCAAGGAAGGCGCAAGCGAATTTTGGAGCATCATACAAGTCCGTAACCCCAAGGATATGGTAAAGTCCATCAAAATATATGGCGTTGATACTCGCGATGTTTACGAACTCGAAATGGTTGTGGGTACGGAAAACTTCTGGACTGTGCCCGTGGCTGTGCTCAAGACGGATAACCGATACCGCGTCGTTGTCACGTATCGCAGCGGAACTGATGATGAATGGATTATTAAAGGTTCGGAGTTGGCGAAACCCGAAGCGAACCTTTATCTGTACGAACACCGCGAAGAATAAGTTTTTATATTTGTTCTAAATATATCGCCTAAACTAATATTTGTTTGGATAACTTATTTCAGAAGGAGTTGGTATGAAACCGTTAAATCTTATTCTTGGTGCACTGTTTTTCCTAATATTGACGGGATGTGCCGGATCTAAGGCTACTATTTCCGAAGATTGGAATTGGCGGCCTTCGACGATTGCCGTAATCTATTCAAATCCGTTAGTGATGAATATGGATGATGTTCAGGACGATTTGCCTGAATATGCAAGTTCATTCCCGACATGGGTGACTCAAAAGCTTAAGAAAAATATTGAAGCTAAGGTCAATGCGCGTGGAAGTAATCAAATGCGTGTTGAAGTCGTGCACTATCCTTCGTGCAGCGCTGGTGGGCCCGCATGCTTCTTTATGGGCGAATCAGAATTGCTTCTTGACAGAAAGGATTTCTTTGCTAATGAGAATGACCAGTTTACTTTACCCGAAGCTGATGTGTATTTGGTTTTGGATGGTATAACCATTAAAAATTCGCAGGCTATAACGACAGGGGCGGGCTTGTTAGGTGTTTTGTTGAGCTATTTGATGCATAGCGGAGATTTATTTATCGAGGCTACGTATGCTTTTTATGATGCAAAGTCTCACAAGCGTTTAGGATTTGGATCTTTGCAGTCTAATGAAGGATATTTCTTTGGTGTGGCTAAATCGACTTGGGAAGATCTTATGGAAAATGCCGCTGACGATCTTTTGGATGAAACGCCGCTTTTAAAATAAGCGTACCTGTTCAATTTTGGGCTTTTGCCCAAAAAAAAGACGTTCTCGATGAGAACGTCTTTTTGCAATTCCGCAAAAGTTGTCATTCCGGCC
>CAMZGI010000025.1 GCA_947306305.1 uncultured Fibrobacter sp. | reverse complement strand
CGCCATGACATCGCCATCTAAGTTCTAGTAACTTCTAACTAGTAACTATTAACTAATTTTTGTACTTTAACTACATGCGTTTGTTGATTCCTCTACTGCTTATTCCCGTTGCTTGCAATTTTATCGGTTGTGCAACTCACATGTCGTCGCAACAGACGATGGCGGATGACCGCAACCTCGTTTACGAGGATACTTACAAGGCTTACCGCGAAGCGGAAGTGAAGTACATGAATCTGTTGTTCAACATCGAACGCATGCCCGAAGAAGAAGAGCTTTGGGTGATGAAGCGTGAACGTATGTTGGAGCTGATGCAGCTGAAGGAGCTGATGCTCAACGCGCGTCAAGAACTCGATGGAGCGATTCAGGAGTGGGAACGTCACTTGATGGATGTGCAAGCCGAAGTCAAGTCGAGGGATATCAAAAAGCTGAATCCGAATTTCAAAGGGCGTGATGCCGAACGCACCAGCCCTGGTCATCTCCTCCCCGGCGAAACCCAGAAAACACCAAGCTTCAATTATTAGCAATGAGGTGTGAGCTCATGCCTCTGGCACTTTGAGCTCGCTTCGCTTTAGCTTGCTACTGCCAAGAATTGGTAACTGCGTCCTAAAGCGAGAGTTGCGAACAAGCCAAAGGCTTGTTTCATAACCGAGCTGCCGACGCAGCTATAAATACATGGCTACTGCCATGTATTTATGAACTTCGCCCTAAGGCGAATGATGCGACCACCCTTGTGGGGCATATCTGAGCCGCTGGCGAAGCGGGCAACTCTTGGCTTACTGCCAAGAGTTGGCAAACCCCATTCCGATAGAGAATTTTATTCTCGTCGGGCGGAGGCTCTTGGGCAAGAACGTCAAGTGAATCGGGTCTAGCTTTGTTCCTCCGCGCAAGTCGCTGTCTTCGCCAATGCGATCTAGCCCGCGGGCGAGCGTGAGCGAAATGTCAAACGGAACGCTTCCCCAAATCTTGTTGCTCATGCGGAAACTTAAGCCCACGGAACGATCCCAGAATCCGTGTTCTGTAAATTTACCTGTAAACCACTTGCCGTTCCACGCGGCGCCAATTTGCGAGAACAAATCCACATAAAGGCTGCGTGTCGAGAAAATCCAAAGGTCGTGCCGCCAGTCGTCGTAGATGGGGTAGAGGTAGTGGAGTTCTGCCATTGCGGTCTTTGTGCCTGCTCGCGTGTAGTCTTCGGAACTGCGGAGGTAGGGGTAGCCGTCGAGGAATACTGGCGTATAGTAGTAGGAATCGAGCGTGTCTTCGGGAGTGTCCGTGTTCCAGTGAAGGTAACCCGTGAGCTTTGCACCGGCGGCAAGACGTGCTCCAAGGAGCGGCGTTTGAATACTTCCGTACAAGTTAATTCCAAGTTGATGGAGTGCGAAGTTCCTGTACTTGGGTTCAATCTTGCCCGATTCCGTGACGTAGAAACTTTCGGCGAACGTGCCTGGACGGTAGAGGTCGCTGTTTGCGTATTGGTAGTAAAGGAACAGCCCGTTACCTTGTCCAGTAATTCCCGAGCCGCCTTCGCCTTCTTGGTCTCCGTAAAGCCCAAGGGATGCAATTGCGGTCAAGCGTTTTTGGTAAGTCCATGCAAAGTTGTCTTCGTAAAGGTTAAAGTCAGACCAGTCGTAACTGATGGCTGCTTGCAATGTGTCGATGGATTTGAAAATGCTGTAGCCCGCCATGCCTGTAATGGACTGCATCGAAATAGCGTAATGGCTCATGCCGAGGCTGTCGCCGCCGTGAGCTTGCACATCTTCGTAACGCACTGTGTCTTTGCTGGTGTAGTTCGCGTAGTTGTATGCAATGCCAAGGTCGAGTGGCGTGCTGTGGTTATCCCATGCGATAAAGAATTCTTTTTCTTGCTTGGGGTTGAGTCCGTCGCCGTTGATGTAATCAATGCCTTTTCCGAGTTCGAGCAAAAGTCCTATTTGAACGTTGTTCTTTTTGAGCGGGTCGCTCACGACAACGGCAAGTCCAAGCTTCGCTTTGACTTCGCCTTCGCCAAAGACTGTCAAGTCGGGGGCGTTTTCGGTAAAGCTCAACATCGGGACGAACAGTGGCGTGTTCGGGATGGGTTTGTAGTTGCGTTCGGTGCCTGCAAATTCGCGGTCGATGAGTTCAAGGTTCTTGTGCGGCTTTTGCGGAATGGTGCCGTAGAGCTTGATTTCACGTTGCGTCGTGTCGGTCACGGCTATCTTGATCGTGTCGCGAGATTCAACTTGAATCACGTCTTTGCTGAGCTTGATTTGTGGCGTGGTGCAGCTCGAATCTGTCGCGTTCGCATTTGCTGCGACGTTCTTGTTTGTTGCGGAATCGGTGTTTGCTTCGCTGCACGGAACTTGAACGGTGTCGATGGATTGCAAAACACTGTCGCGCATTGTTACGACGATGCTATCGCGGAATACGGGCTCGGCTTCTTTTGCGTAAGCCATCTTGTAAAGCGAGAATCCGTCCTTGTCGTACTGCGTAAAGAAAATCGTGTCGCCTTCGAGCGTGGGCGTAAACGCGCCACCAATGACATTTGTCAGAACACGTTCTTTGCCTGTGTTCAAGTCTTTTTCAATGAGGTTGAAGATGTTGTTTCGGTTGCTTGCAAAGAGGATTTTGTTGTCGTCAATCCAAGCGACATCGCGTTCGTCATAACTAGTGGTGCTTACGATTTTGAAGTTCTTGCCGTCTGCGTCAATCACGGCGATGCCGCGTTGCACGTCGTCAAAGAAGCTGAATGCGATTCGCTTTCCATCGGGGCTGAATTTGGGGCTGTAAATGTTGTAATAAAGTAACGAAGAATCCGGCTTGAAAATATCAACAGGTTCTTCCGAAGAAACGTTCTTCAAGTCGCTATTGAACGGCACTTTGCTCAAGACAAATCGCGTGCTGTACGGTTCGCGACGGACAAAGACGATTTCGGTGCCTTGCTTGTTGAATGACGGATAAACTGCATCGACGAGGTAAGTGAGCGATGCTTGGTTCTTGTTCGTATCGCTTAATGCAACGTCAAAGTGCGCATGTCCGTCTTTGTCGCGATTCTGGTAGCTGATGTAGGCGAGGATCGGCCCGTGTGCGCTGTCGTTAAAAACGTCAATGCCCTTGTCGAACCACGGCTTCTTAGCCTTGAATCCCGACTTTGCGTAATCGCCAATATTAATAAGGCTGTCGGCACCTTCGACTTCGATATCCCCAACTTCTACCTTCGCGGAATCTGTCTTTGGACAATCGCTTCGCTCTTGTCCCAAATGCTGATCTCGGTCATGCCCAAGCGAGCTTGGACGCGACTCTCGATCTACGCATTTGTCGTCTTTCGTCTGTAACGTGTCTTCCAGCGGTATTTTGAACACGCTTCCGTCAAACCAGAGACCGCCAAAGTTCGATACGCCGTAAAGGTTCTTGCCGCTCACAACAGGGAAGTCGTTCCAGTAAGCGTCTTTGGTAATCTTGATGCCTTCGACCAACGTGCCGAGCGAATCTTTCTGTGCTTTGTAATGCTCGGTGATTTCTTTTTTCCAAGCTTCGTAAAGTTCATCTTCGCTAATGCCGAGAACTTTCTTGATGGCTCCGTTAAGCGTTGTGCGGTAAGGGCGACCGAGTTCCTTCCAAATGTTCGGAATCGCTTCGTCGCCGTAATGCTTTACAATATAAAGAACAAGTGAAAAACCTTGTGTGTAAGGACCGAGTTCTGCGAGGAGCGAGTTCTCCGAAAATTCGTGCATGTACGGGAGCGTCATGAGGCTGTCGTTCAGAGCTGCCGTGCGGAGAAGCATGTCGCGGTGCGTATCCCAGCCGTCAAAACCCATGCGAGAAGATTCGTATTGCGCGGTACCTTCTGCAAACCAGAGCGGCTGCAAAGTGAACGGAATCATCGAGATAAAATCAGTTCGCGTGCGTTCGTTGTAATAGTCCGAATAGCTGAACTGGAGGCCGTAAAGGTTCGGGAAAGTCTTGCTTCCGCTTTCGATACTGACTAGATGGCTGAATTCGTGCGTAATCACGTCCGAGACCCAGCCGTGGCTGCTGCGGATTTTAAAGTCCCAGTTCGTAAGCCAAAGATTCACTGCATTTTCGCTTGGAACGGCGCTGCCGTTACTGTAAAGGGCGTTGTTCAGCACGGCGCTGACGCGACCCGGGAGCGGTTTGTGGTAGCGGCTCGTGACAGAGTCATAGACCGCTTCGGCGTAAGCTGAAACTTTAGCCGCGTGCGTGGAGTATTCCACAGGATAAATAAATTGGAAGTGTTCCGTGCCTGCGGTTTTCCATTTAATGTCGCTTTGGTTGCCGTAAAATCCAGCTGCGGATGCGACTCCAGCCAAAAAAAGCGAGGATGCCGCAAAAATGCTCTTAATCTTAAACTTCATAATCGTAATTTAGAATTTTGATAGAGCTTAAACAAATGAAGTTTGCGGCGGTCATTGTATAAAAAGCTGCACGTATCGTGCAGCTTCTTGGATTTTGAAGGAAAAAGGGGCTTAATTACTTGGTTAAGCCAAGTGCCTTGTCAACGCCTTCGATAATCTTTCCGTTTTCGATGACGGAGAAGTTTCCAGTGTAGCCCCAGTGCGTCCAAGGAATCTGGAGCGTGTCGCAGATTTCACGCATGGCGGTCAAGTAGTTGAGGCGTGATTCCGCTGTGGAGCGGAGGTTCAATGCACCGAATTCGTTGATGATGACAGGAACGTTGTTCGTAGCAGCCCACTTCTTGGCGTCGATAATCTGGTTCATGATATATTCTTTGCTGCCAGTCTTGTAGTAGTTTCTGATGGCGTTTTTGACATTTGTCTTGGTGCTTGCTGTCACGCCGAAGTCGCCCGAAACCGTGGACCACTTTGCAGGATCGTAGGGGAACGGAAGTCCTTTGATGGTAGCGTAGTCCGTCCAAGAACCGCCCTGGTGCGTGAAGGCGAACGGTTCGTAAGTGTGGATAACATAGACAATGTTGTCGTCAGCGAATGGAGTGCGTTTTACAAGTTCCGAGATGGAGTACCACTTGACATCGCCAAAGAGGAGCGTGTGCTTTGTATCGACAGAGCGGATTGCGTCAATGATGCCCTGCGCTGCTTTTGTCCATTCGGCGGCAGTGACCTTGCCGTAAGTCATGTCGGGTTCGTTCAAAAGTTCAAAGAAGATGTCTTCGCGAGTGCTTGCTGCGTAGTGAGCGGCAACATGCTTCCAGCATTCTGCCATCATCTTGATGTAGTTCGTGTCTTTGGCGCTGGTGGAGTTATAGCTGTTGTCGTATTCGTGGTAGTCGATTACGAGAGACATGTTGTATTTGCCTGTCCATTCCACGAAGGAGTCGAGAACTAAGAACAACGTATCGTCATCGAACTTGAGTTCTGTATCGGTGCCCTTGACAAATTCGTCGCGGTTGGT
This sequence comes from uncultured Fibrobacter sp., assembly GCA_947306305.1. Classification (GTDB taxonomy): domain Bacteria; phylum Fibrobacterota; class Fibrobacteria; order Fibrobacterales; family Fibrobacteraceae; genus Fibrobacter. The sequence goes on along the minus strand of CAMZGI010000025.1, from coordinate 13,241 downwards.
GGCGTAAAGGTCAAGGTCAATCGGCAAGCGAACGCTCTTGAATCCGCTTTCGGCGAGAATCTTGATGTCGTTTTCGCCAAATGCAAACTTCTTGAACTTGCCATCTGCATTTTCGAGCCAGTTGGTAAAGCTTACGCCCTTGTTCAAATAGGTCATAGCCTTTGTCTGCAACGGGCTTGTGACCGTGATTTCGGCTTCGGTGAATTTCACTTCGGGGATGACAGGATCCTTGATTTCCATGTCTGGCTTGTCTTTTTCGACTTCGCTGGTGTCTTGCAGATAAATGTTGTCTATAAAGAGCGAGTCCGTGACAACCTTGGTCCTGTTTCCCTTGGCTTGGAAGCTGATGGCAGTGATGTTCTTTGCTTCGAACGGAACTTCGACACCCCAGCCGCCTTGAACCAAGTCTTTGAAGCGGACGGTTGCCTTTGTCCATGTGCGGGATGCTTTGATCTTAGCCAGATGAACGTCGAAATCGAGTACGTCGGAAGTTTCAATGTGGACTTCGTGAGCGCCGCCTTTGTACCAGTACGTGATGCCTCCGAGACGTCCGTTAGCTTCGTCTTGAGTGAATTGTACGCCCCAACCTACATACGGGTCGTAAGCGTATTCGCCTTTGTCGAGCGAGTAAACGACTTTGAAAGCGTAGTTCGAACCGTTGTTGACGCGGTCTGGAATGGGGTATTTGTCTTCGTTAATCGGGGTGGTGATGACCGATGCACCGTTGTTGCCCTTGTCGTCGTAAGTGTACCAGCCGTCTCCTGTTTTGCTTGCTCCATCGCCATCTTCGAAGTCGTCAAGCAAAATGCCGATACCTGTAGGCATTTCGATGGGGCCTTCGGCTACAAGTTCGCTAGGCGGAACAACAACGCCCGAGTCGCTCGGAGTAACAACCGTGCCTGAGTCGGTCTGTGCCGGGTTCGAGGGGTTGCCCGGTGTGCCCGTGTTGGTCGAATCCTCAAGAACAGGATTGACTGCGAGTGGGGTATTGGAGGAGTTGTCTTCGCTACAGGCTGTGAGAGCCATCACTGTGGCGAGGCCTAAAACGCTCATCTTCGGATATAAATTCTTGAGTTGCATAAAGCCCTCTTGTAGTGTTTTTTAAAAAAAATATATTTATTGGCTCTGTTTACACTAGGCTAAAAAAGTGAAAACGTTTACTAGTGTATCCACTGTTTTGTCGTGGAGTTGCTAGTTGATAGTTACTAGTTACTAGAACTTAGAACTTAGAGCTTAGAACTTAGATCTTAGAATTTAGAGTTTTGTGCTTAGAACTTAGAGCTTAGATTGCCGCGTCATGACGGACTGTTTGTCACCCCGGATCTGTTCCGGGGCGCCATCTGTCTGCCATGACGAACCTTCGTCATTCTCGCGAAGGCGAGAATCTGCAAACCTCTAGTAACTCAGAATTCGGTGCTCGCCGAACTATAGAGTCCGTCATTTGCTTGTTTTGGCATCATTCTTCAAAATTTGCAACGATAGGGTTGGCGTAAACTTTTTATCTTGCATTTAGGAATGCGCTATTTCTCGGAAGTTTACCACGAATCGACCCAATACGTCCCCCATGGCAGCGGGGATCCGGTCATTATGCACTGGGAAAAGCAAGCTTACGCTGACAAACGTTACGAGGGGGCTTCTCGCTATCCGTTGACGGCTGGTTTTACGCCGCTTCTTTCGCCTTTTTCGGCGGATTATTTGCATCCCGTTTGCGTCTATGCAGTTGTGCATAACACAGATGTTCCCGATGGCGTTTATTACGTGGATAATGATTCGTCGAAGCTTGTGCAGCTCGGTGGTAAAAATGTTCGCGAGGCGATTTTATCGTCGTTCCCTGAACGTGAATTTGTGACTGAAGCACAGGTTCTTTTTATCTACACGGGACTTTTGGAACGCCCTGTTTGGCGGTTTCGCGAGGCTGCTTACCGTCAAGTGCAAATGGACGTGGGGTCGGCATGCGCCAATACGATTTTGATTGCAAAATCGAGAGGTCAAAAGGTTTTTCCGCTAGGTGGGTTCGTCGATGATTCAATTGCGGTCGCGCTCAAATTGGGGCCTACAGAAATGCCCATGGCTGCGGTTGCGATTTTCCCAGAAAAGAGCATGGTCGCGTTCAATTCCGTCGATGATGGAGTGGGCGAGTTTGCTTATTCGAACCATGCTGAAATGAACACTTATGTGGAAAATGGCGAACAAACCTACGAAATTTCGCGTTATCCGTCGCGATTCATGCTGCAAAACCACCTTGAAAATATTGACGATTTAAACCTTTGCATGAAGGTGCGCCGCTTGGTGGCTCAGGCTTTGCCCGGCGATGAGTTCCCGCTGACTCCAGCAAAGTTTACGAATGAATATTATCTGCGCGAACTTTGGTATTTGCGTGATGACAAAAAAGTGAAGTTCCCGTTTGCAAAGGGAACACTTGACTTGGATGATTTCTCGTCGATGCTGCGTTGGCTGGAACTTGCTCAACTGAACGCTTTTGGCGCGGGACTTATAAAAATTTGGGTTGTCGTTTTTGACGTGATGTTTGTTTATGCGGGAGTCTATCGCTATATCCCTGTGCGAAAGTCCATCTACATGCAAAGTGGCTCCGCTAATCCAAAAAAGTTTAACAAATGCTTTGCGGTTCCAGAACAAGTTCAAAATTCCATGTTCGCGGTCGTGCTCTCCGCTGATTTGAACGAAACGTGCAAAGTCCTTGGAAATCGAGGCTACCGCTATTTGAACTTGAATGCCGGAGTCCTTACAGAATCGCTGTATGTCTCGGCTAGGCTGCTTAACAGAACTGCCCGCGAAGAACATTTCTTTTACCACGATGAACTGAAAAAGTTGCTTGACATGCCCGATTCCGAAAGCATTATTTCGACAATCCTCATCGGCAAAGCTGGAAAATAAAATTTTTCCTTATTTTTCATTATTCATTTTTCGTTCAGTTCACACCACCGTCTTGCTTTTCCAGCGGCCGCTTTTCCAGCGCCAGGTGTTGGCGAACGAGCGGTAGAGTTCGTCGGCGGCCATGCCGAGCCAAAGTCCGGGGAGCCCTAGGCCTACAACGAATGCGAGGATGAGCGAGGTGGCAAGCCCGAGCGTCCACATCATGCCGCTTCCGACAATGGCGGGGAACTTGGAATCGCCCGCTGCACGCAGAGATGTGGTGAGGATGAAGTTGACGGCCTTGAAGGGCTGCACGGCGACATCGCACCAGAGGCAGATTTTGCCGAGGCGGATGACTTCGGGATTGTCTGTATAGAGTCTGATGAGGTGTTCGCCGAGGAGGGCGACCGCGACGGAAAGCAAGAATCCGCTGATAATGCCGACGGTAAGCGTTTGGCGGACGCGGCGGTTTGCTTTATCGTAATCGTGAGCGCCGACGAGGTGGGCAACGAGAATCTGGTTGCCGCTGCCGAGACCTACGCCCAGAATGACGGATAGTGCGGCGAAGTTACCGGCAAATACACGGGAGGTCATGGCGGTTGTGCCGATATAGACGACCATCGCGGTGATGAACACTTGGAAAAGCTGGAAGCTGATGGGTTCTGCGGCTGCCGGGAGGCCGATGCGGATCCAGTCGGGCAAAAGGATGCGGGTGCGTTTCCAGTCGCGGGCCTTGCTGTGGTGCTTGACCTTGAATTTGAGCACAAGCCAGAGAATGCCCGAAGAAATCAGCCAGGAAAGTGCGGTTGCGAGCCCGACGCCGTACACGCCCATCTTGGGGAGTCCAAAGTATCCTTCGAGGAACACAACGTTCAATGCGGCGTTCGAGGCGATGGTGATGGTGTTTCCGATGAGATTCCAGATGGTGAGCCCGTGGGTCGCGATGAGGGCGGTCAGGATGGTTTGCAAGGCGCGGAATGCAAATCCGAACGAGACGATGCTGAGGAACTGCTGTGCGTAAACGGCAGGGGCTTCGGTCAATCCCATCCAGCGGGGAATGTTACCCGAAAGCGGATAGACGATAAGGGTGAGCGCGACTCCGAGGAGGATGCTCCCGAACAGGACCATCGTCTGCGTGCTGTTGGCGTGGCTATTCTGCTTTGCGCCGATGTACTGCGAAACGATGCTCGCGCCAGATTGCGAAAAGGCGTGGAGGGCAGTAAAAAGCGCCCCGAGAATCGGGAGCATGGCGCCGACACCTGCGGCTGCTGTTTCGGAAGTGCGCGACAAGAACCAGCTGTCCATCATGGGCTGGATCATGCTCACGGCGAACGTGAGGATTAGCGGCCACGAAAGGCTGATAAGCGAACGGTCCTTGACATCTATCTGTTTCATGTGTAAAAATCTAGAAACAGACGCTTTGGCGTCAAAGGGGCGTTTTAAATAAAATGTTTTCGACTGTATCCAGTGTTTTGGGGAGGTGATGAGTAGTGAGGTCGCTTCGCTATGAGCTATGAGGTTGCCCGCTGTAGCGGGCTTTGAGTTATGAGAACGAACTTGTCATTCAGGGCTTCAATTGATTCTTTCATTCTGTACTCTAAATAATCCTGTCATTCCGTGCTCCGACACGGAATCTCCTTCTTTAAAAAAATGAATATTTTGTTGCAATACATACTAAAATCGAAAAATGACGATTTAGTATGTAATAATTGACCAAAAAACGCTTAAAAACAGAGCGAAAGCTGTTTTTGAGTCATTTCAGGGGCAAAAATGTCATTCAAATAAGCTTTTTTCAACCTTCGAGGGCGAAAAATTACATACTAAAAACTCTAAAAATGCTTTTTAGTATGTATCTGTATAAAGTAATGAAATGCAAATTACATATAAAAACGCTAAAAGATGGCGTTTAGTATGTAAAAATCGATTTTTATTTGCTTGCGAGCTCTTCCGCGAGCTTTTTCTTCGCATTGCGGCGGATTTCGGCTTCTTCGAAACGGCGGATTTCGTCTTCGGTTTCGGGGATAATCGAGGGAATCGGGGTGGGACGACCGTTTTCGTCAAGGGCGACGAATGTCATGTAGGCATGGCAAATGACTTCGGGCTTCCATGAAATTTGCGGGTGGACTCCCACGACTTTGAGACCGACTTCCAGTGACGTGTTGAAAACGCGGTTCACGGATGCTTTAATTGTGAGAATCGTACCGACGGTTGCCGGTTTAAAAAAACGCACGTTGTCAATCGAAATCGTCGTGACTCTGCGTCTTGCATGCGTGTAGGCTGCGATGCAGGCGGCTTTGTCTAGGAGCGACATCATGTGTCCGCCGAACACGTAATTGTAGGCGTTCACGTCGGAGGGGTGGACGATGTCGCGAGTTTCAACTTGCGATTGCTTGACTGTCTTTGCGTTTTCCATGCTGCAAAAATACATAAAGAGTTGGGAACTCGGGGAACGAATTTCTATATTCGGGGCATTATGGAAGAAAAAAAGACTTACAGAGAAGTGATGCCGGGAGAACTCCCGTGCGAAGTGCCGGAATGCGACGGCGTGATGGTGGTTGACCCCGATAACAGCTACAAGCTCACCTGCGACAAGTGCGGGCATATTAAAGAGTGAGCAGTGGTTAGTAAACAGTGGTCAGTAAATAGGATAGTGATTATCAAGAATCTTTGATTTATTTCTTAACCACGGCTTACGACCAACTGCGACGAAGTCGCCCTAACCACCAACCACTAATCACTAACCACTTTTATGGTTTTGTCTGATTTAAATATCGAATACCCTGAACTTCCTGTTGTTGAACATCGGGAAGAATTTTTTGAATTACTTGAAAAGCATCAGGTCATTATCGTCAAGGCGGATACGGGTTCCGGCAAATCTACACAGCTGCCGAAGTTTTTGCTCGAGTGGTTCTTAGGAAAAGTAGACAGTAGGAAGTCGGAAGTAGGAAGTGACGCTGCATGTCATCCTGAGCGAAGCGAATGTCCAAAGACGAAAGACGAAAGAATTGCGGGAGAAAAACATCCTCGCAGTGTCATCCTGAGCGAAGCCGAAGGATCTAAGACAATACAGCAAAACGATGAATGTTCGACTTCTAATCTCATAACCTCAAAGGGCGAAGCCCGTGCTCATACCTCAGAGCACGAAGTGCGACCTTTTAAAATCGGTGTGACGGAGCCGAGGCGTTTGGCGGCGATTTCTATTGCGGACCGCTTGCGCGAAGAGCTCAAGGACGAAAATTTAGTCAGCACGAAAATCCGTTTTTGGGAGCAAGGTACGAACGAAGCTCCCATCAAGGTGATGACGGATGGTATCTTGTTGCAGGAGTTCCGCAAGGATAGGCTGTTCCGCCAGTACAATGCCATCATGATTGACGAAGCGCACGAGCGTTCGTTGAACATTGATATTCTGCTTGGCATTTTCAAGACTGTTCTCGCTCGTCGTCCGGACTTCAAGTTGATAGTCGCTTCGGCAACGCTTGATGCAAAGCTCTTTGAAGAGTTTTATGACAACAGTTGCGTGATGGAAGCGGAGGGCCGCACGTTCCCCGTCGATGTGGAGTATTATTTTAGAGGAGAGACGAGAGACGAGAGACGAGAGAATGGTGTCATCCTGAGCGGAGCGCGAGGCGCGGAGTCGAAGGATCTCCGGGACATTTCGGGTAAGGGCGATTCGGGGTTGATCGAAGAAGCGCGCGATGCGATTCTTGATTTGGAAACGCGGCACCGCGATCATTTGCTTTGCTTTTTGCCGACGGAACGCGATATTCAGGATTTGGCAAACGAACTGCACCACGAGCTAGACGCTGCGACGTTTGATGTGCTGCCGCTTTATGGGCGCATGAGTCCCGACGAACAGCGTCGCATTTTTAAGCATACGGGCAAGACTCGCGTTGTCTTGGCAACGAACATTGCAGAAACGTCCTTGACGATTCCGGGAATTGCTTACGTTGTCGATACGGGTATGGCTCGAATCTCGCGTTACAATGCGCAGGCGAGAATCCAGGGGCTTCCCGTCGAAGAAATTTCGAAGGCCAGCGCGCGGCAGCGCACTGGACGCGCGGGGCGCGTGAAGCCCGGCGTTTGCATTCGCCTTTACTCTCCCGAGAATTTTGAAAAGCGTGACGAATTTACGGAACCCGAAATCCGCCGTAGCAATTTGGCAAACGTCGTTTTGCAGTTGCGCAGCCTTGGGCTTGAACTGGAGAACTTCCCGTTTTTGCAGTCGCCTCCGCATTCCGCTTTCCGCGGGGCTTACAAGACGTTGTTTGAACTGGGTGCGCTCACGGCGGACAATTCTAGCGGGCATGTGACCAAGCTCGGCCGCGAAATGACTCGCTTGCCGATGGACGTTTCGCTTTCGGCGGTGTTGCTCCGCGCTCGTGATTTGGGCGTGTTGCAGCCGGCGTTAATTGTGTGCTCTGCGCTCAGCATCCAGGACCCGCGTGTGGTGCCGAACGATGAACCTGAACGCACTCGCATCCGTCAATTACATCGAAAATTTTGCGGACACAAGAGCGATTTCCTTGTTTATATTGCCATGTGGAATGCGTTCTGCGACGAATGGGATGGCAAATCTTGGAACAAACTCCGCAAGTTCTGCGACAAGAACAGCATGCACTTTTTGCGGTTGCGTGAATGGGTGGATTTGTACGAACAGTTCAGCCGCATTCTCGACATGAAATTTGAAAATAAAGTTTGTCCGTTCGATTCGTTCCACCGCGACAATTTGCACATTGCTTTGCTCTCGGGATTCTTAGGTGGCATCGCTCATCGCGATATCGAAAACGGCTGTTACCGTTTGGTGAGCGGACGCGAAACGCATGTGTTCCCGGGTAGCGACCTTTACGCGAAAAGCGTAGAATGGCTGTTTAGTGCCGAAGTCCGCGAAACGAGCCGCACGTTCCTCACGAAGGCGGCAGAAATCAAGCCCGAATGGATTTTGCAAGTGGCGGAACCGTTCTGTACGCGTCGCTGGTTTGAACCGACGTGGAATAAGGAACGCGGCTTTGTCGAAGCTGTTGAAGAAGTGAGTTTCCGTGGGCTTGTGATTAGCCGCGGTCACCGTGTGGATTACGCTCGCGTGAATCCCGAAGATTGTGCACAAATCTTTTGGCGAGAAGCGGTGGTGATGGGCGAGGTGGCTCGTCCGTTCCCGTTTATGACGCACAACGACCGTGTGGTCGAAAATTTGCATGCACTCGAAGCTCGCAAGCGCCAGTTTGGGCTTGCTCCAAGCGAAGATGCCCTTGTGGAATATTACACAAGAATTGCGGGTAAAGTAAATTCAATCAAGACTCTCAAAGACTACATTCACGAACATACGGACCAGTTCCTCAAATTCGATGAAGCGTATTGGATTTCGATGAATGGCAATGGCGTGAGTGGTCTGACGGAATCGCTTGGCAATAGCGGATTTTCCAATCGCATTGTCATTCCGGGCTCCGACCCGGAATCAGTGTCTCGTTCGAAGAATGGAAACTCAAATCTCATTCCTCATACCTCAAAGGTGCGTAGCACCGACCCCATACCTCAAGCCCCTTCTCTCGGCGGGAGCATCGAAAAGTTCCGCATTGGGAACCGCATTGTCGTGGGCGAGATGGTCTTTGATGCAACTCGTGATTGCGATGGCATTACGCTCAATTTGCCATTCGACTTGCTGACAGAAATTTCTCCAGCGAAATTTGCAATGAGCATTCCGCAGTGGCGTGAATGGATGGTTGAATCTGTTGTCCGTGAAATGCCGAAGTCTATCAAAAAATCGCTCGAAGCAAAACGCACGGCGATTGATGACGAATTTTATGCAGCGTTAGAAAACTTCCCTCATAAGGCTCCGCTGTTGCTCCTTTACGAAGTTCTTTCGAATACAAAAGAAATCCGCTCTGGCGCAAATGGCACAAGCATTGACGTGCCGACGGTGAATCCCGATAAAGAAAATCATTTGCGTTTGCATTTGGTCGTTTCAAAGCCCGGATTTGCGGAACCGTATAAACTCGAAATATCCTCGGAATGGGGCTCTTACCGCATGTTCCTTGCAGTCCGCCCAGCGGTGGTGAGCTTTGGTATTGATTTCCCGCTCGAAGATATGCGATTTGGCTGGTGCCTTGGCGAGTCGGCTTTGATGACTTCGGATGAGTCTCGTTTTTGGCAGGCTTTCCGCAAGCGTTTGGAAAGATCCCCGATCGGGTCGGGGATGACAGAGGGAAAGTCGGGGATGATGACTTCTGATTCGTCATTCTCGTTCCGGAACGAAGTCCGGGATAAACTCTGGCGAGAATCTGATAGCGCTTTAATTGCTGACCGCTTGAATATGCTAGAAACGGGTGGCGTGTTTGCCGACGGCTTTGAAACGGCCCTTAAAATCTGGGTGGCGAAATCGCTTGCCGCCGATGCTCTTGATGCCAATCGTTGCGTTCGTTTTACTGGGCTTGAATTTTCTCGTGGCAAAAAGATACGCGATTTTAAGAGCCTTGCCGCGAACACTCGCAGCGAAGATGACGAAGTGCGTCTTTCGCTTGTCCGTGCTACGTACGAATCGGGGCTTATCGGTGCCGAAGCGTTTGTAAAGTGCTGGAGTCTGCTTAAAGAATTCAGCGTGAACATGCGTAACTTGAACGAAAAATCGCCAGTCAAAAATAAGTCCGTCATTGCAATTCACCAAGCATACCAAAAAGAAATTACTTTGTTTGAACGCCTGTGCGCGGTTGCCGAAATTCTCAGTTTGCAGCTCCCGATGGATGGCGAAGAAAACTCCCGCGAAAAGGCAAAACTGCTCCCGTCGAGCACGAATCTTTCTGCTAGTGCCCTCCGTGATTTTTTCCGTCCGTATCTAAAGGCTCGTTACCTCAAAGATCACGAACTTAAAAATGCCCGCGAACTCCTTGGAAAAATCGACCGCACCCCGCCAGACAATAAGGAATTCGCTGAACTTTACCTCCAAGCGAAGGCTCTGCTCGAAGACTTTGAAATTTTACGGTACAAGCGAAAAGGGAACGATGCCGAAGATGTCGTGGAACAAGACGCTTTAGCCAAGCTGAAAGGGCGTTTTGGTCGCCTTTAGCTACTGGTCACCTCTAAAAATTCATTCTCAAAAATTTGGCTGCGACACATCGTGCTGTTTCGTCATTCAAAGTGGCAAATACCTCCAGTATTCACCACTTTTCATTCCTGCCTGCACTTGGTCTCGCTCAAATTTTCTTTACCAAAGCAATTTTTAGAGGTTCCCTAACTCTTGTCGTTTGTAATTTTCTAAATTTGTGTCGATGAAATCCCTTATTCGTATATTGCTCGTCTTTAGCTTGCTTTTGCTTGCCGCTTGCAAGCTTGAAGATCCTGTGATTGTTGCTGTTGGCAACTCCAAGCTGCACCAGTCCGAAATTTACACTTACGCGCCAGATTGGAACTCTTGGAGTGACCGTGAACGCGTCCTCTTTTTGCAGCGCTGGATTGAAGAAGAGATTGTTTATCAGCAGGCCGTGAAAAACGGGGCACTTGAAGATTCTACGCTGATTCGCATGCTCGAACGCACGAAACGCAAGCTTGTTGCCGATTACTTCATGCAAACCTTCCTCGATACGATGATGGTGAGCGATGTCGAAAAAATTGACTTCTACCACAAGAACAAGCATTTGTATTTGAACGGAAAAACGACTGTCTCGGGCGCGATTATTTCTTTTGCCGATTGGAAGTCCGCCGTGCAGTATTACAAGGAATTCAAGAACACCAAGTTTGAGTCGATTCCGCCTAACCATCGTTTGATGAAGCGAATGAGGGAATTCGATGCTGTAGATGAAACTCCAGATCCGTGCTTGATTCCTTCGATTCACAAAGCTATTGTGGGGCGCATTACGCCAATGAAGGTCTGCAACGGAGCCGCAAAGATTGCTGTGGTGACGAACCGCTTGGACTCTGCCGATGCACGTCCGCTTGACGAAGTGATTGAAGATGTCTCGATGCAGGCTTGGCTCGAACACCAGAACGTCGTTTTGCAGCGTCTCAAGGACGAATGGAAAACAGGAATCCCTATAATTACGAAGACTAATATTTTTAGTGAAAAGGACTAATAATGACTAATCGCATTGCCTCTTTTGTATTTGCTTTATGTACCGCTTGCTTTGCTGAACCTGTGTTGATGGAAGGAATTGCGGCTGTTGTCGATGGCAAGCCGATTATGCGTTCGGAATTTATGGAAAACCTTTACAGGTTCCAAGAAACGCCCGAAGCTGCAAACATGACGGAACAGCAGCAGAAAGATGCCGTGTTGAACCGCTTGATTGAAGATAAGGTCTTGCTCAGCCGCATTGACCGTGACTCCATTGTAATTACCGAATCCGAAGTGGACCAGCGCGTGACTTCGCACCTCCAGTCTATTGCCGCAAGCCAAAAGATTGATATGGCGACGCTTGAAAAGGCTGTACGCGCGCAGCTCGGTCTTTCGATGATCCAGTATCGCGAACAGCTTGGCAAGCAAATCCGCAGCCACATGGAAATGACTCGCGTGCGTCAGCTTCACGTGGGGACGATTCACCCGACCAAGAAAGAAGTTGATTTGTTCTACAAGGATTACAAGGATTCTTTGCCGCGTCAGTTCAACTGCGTGTTGTTGAGCCACATCCAGCTCCCCATCAAGCCCAATGATGCAATCGTGGATTCCGTGAAGCACGATGCCGAGTTGTTGATTGACAGCTTGAACCTTGGAATTAAATTTGAGCTTTTGGCTAAGAATCATTCGCAGGATACCGCAGCCGCCAAGGGCGGCGATTTGGGTTACTTCAAGCGTGGTCTTTTGGATCCGGCATTTGAAAAGGCGATTGAACATTTGAAGAATGGTCACTACGCATCGACTCCGGTCAAGACGGACTTGGGCTGGCACATTGCCCGTGTGCTGGGCCGTAAAGAAGATGGCGTGCGTTCTGCACAAATTCTCTTGCGTACGATTCCGACTGCGAAGGATTCCGCTGCGGTGGTGGCTCTCGCCGATTCTCTCCGCAAGGCGATTAAGACAAAGGATGAATTTGCGACTGCCGCAAAGAAGTTCAGCGAAGACAAGTCCAGCAACTTCCAGGGCGGTTTGCTCGGCTGGTTCCAGCGCAACGAAATGGAACCCGCTTATGTCGATCCTGTGACGAACCTGAACGTCGGCGAAATTTCTGAGCCGGTCATGATTGACGGCGCCTACCACTTGTTCCGTTTGGATGATTCCCGCCAAGTTCGCGAGCTCACGCTCGAAGAAGATTACGGCAAGATTGAAATGATGGCGGCGACGCATTTGGAAAACGAAAAGCTCCAGAAGCTTATCCAAAAATGGCGCAAGGAAGTCCTCGTCGAAATCAGAATGACGGAATAATTCATGATTCATTTTACCCACGTCACGAAATCTTACGAAGCCAACTGGAAGGCGTTGAACAACGTCACTTTCCGCATAAACAAAGGCGAGTTCGTTTTCTTGACGGGGCATTCTGGTGCTGGAAAATCGACTGTCTTAAAATTAATTTATATGGACGAACGCCCGGACGAAGAACGCGGCGGTCAGGTGATGGTCAAGTTTTCGGACAACGTTCTGTACGATAGCAAGAACACGCCGGACGATAGGATTCAAGCTCTTCGCCGCAAGATGGGAATTATCTTCCAGGATTTTAAACTGTTGCCGGATCGCAATGTTTTTGAAAACGTGGCGCTTGCGCTCCGTATCGTAGGGACTCCGAGCAACAAAATCAATGCGGCTGTATTTGACGCTCTCGCTCTTGTAGGTATTAGCCAAAAACGCTTTGCGATGCCTTACACGCTTTCGGGCGGTGAGCAGCAACGTGTGGCGATAGCCCGCGCGATGGTGCACAATCCGTACTTGCTTTTGGCTGACGAACCGACCGGTAACCTGGACCCGAAAAACGCCGAAGAAGTGTTCTGCATTTTCAAGGAAATCAATGCCCGCGGCACGACTATTTTGATGGCAACGCATAACCCGGACTTTTATTTGAATAGCCCCTTCCGCCGCTTGGAACTCAGCCACGGCGAACTCCTGAACCGCGATATTCTGTAAAAAGGCGATGCCGCAACAAGTGTGGCATGACATCTTAAACGAAAAAAGCCCTGCTTCCGCGGGGCGTAACTCATTAATTTCGTCATTGCGAGCCCCCGTAGGGGGCGTGGCAATCCATTAAGTTTTACGAAACTTAGAACAAGCTCGGTTGGTGAGCATGTCTCCCCGGATTAATTCCGGGGACACCTCTTCTTTTAATAGTTATTTTGTGTGATATTAGGTGTCAAAGAATCCTCTGTCCCTTATTAGCTTTCTATATTCTTCGTAATAGATTAACTCTACGAGAGTACATAATTTGTTTTTGGAGGAATAAAAATGCAAAATAGTTGCA
>CAMZGI010000024.1 GCA_947306305.1 uncultured Fibrobacter sp. | reverse complement strand
TTGATATCGAATATTTGATAAGTTGGCACTATTGAAATTTGTGCCATTGAATTAGCTGCAATTGTTATTTTTTTTGCAAAAAAAACGATTGATTATAAACATTCTTTTATTTATATTAGACTTGTACAAAAAATACTGATAAATAAAAACTCATTTGTTTATAATAGGGGGAGCGTTTGCTAGATGAAAAAAAGTATATATTATAGATGCCCCACATTCACGTAAATCATGGAGTGATTACCAACATGAAAAGAAAAGCATTGTTCGTTTTAATCGCTACGCTCGCAAGCATTGAAATGTTTGTGGCTTGTTCAAGTGATTCTGATACTGGAGACTCTTTAGTCAGTGTTCCAGCGAATACTTCGGCTATAAAGGGTGAATCCTTTGATTTCAAAGCTTCATCTTGCAAGGAATATCTTGGAAAATGGTCTAATGGTGATGGCGATGAATATATTGATTTCTATATGAACGATGATGGCTCTGCAACCGTCAATATGGAAATGTCTATGATTTGTAGTGGCTTTGTTTCAATGGTTTATGAAACAAGGAATGATACGTTATTTGCAACTCAGAATTATACAAAGATTACAAAAGCTCTTGACTCGTTAACGAATGATTCTGTGGTTGTTGAAATTTCAGAATTTAGATCTCATTGCTCTTGTCTTGCTGATGTTGAATTGAAAATTCCGTCAGAATTTGTAGGCACGAAATATGTTGACTTTAAAGGCGACTGCTATTCCATTGTTTATAAAAAACGCAAATAAAGCAGTTCTCTTGTCTAAGCAATAGTGAATGTCAAAGGACTTCATCCGATTTTTTTTCATGCCCGACTTCGATTGGGCATCTTTTGTATGCTGATAAATTACAGAATAAAGTTATAATTCGAGATGACGATTATCTCTCGTCTTTCGTCTGTAGCCCGCTCTGCGGGCGTTCTTTCGTCTAATATCTAAGTTCTAAGCTCTGCCTACTAAGTTCTAATTCTAGTAACTCAGAACTAGTAACTATTAACTTAAAATCTGCATCTCTCCGCGTTCTTCGTTAGTCCCATCAGCTCAAACGCATTTTTGCAGCGGCTGTAGAGTTCTTTAGACTCAGCTGGATTTGTCTTGTGCGCGAGTTTTGCTCGGTAATAGAGAATATTTGCAGTGGTGTAGGGGGAGTTTGCTTCGACGGCCTTTGCTTCTGCTTCGCGGTAGATGGAATCTGCTTCGCTTTGGCTCCACAAGTCTGCCATGCGAGCTTGTGTCCAGAAGTAAATTCCTACATCGTCGTCGAGTCGCTTATCGACCATCTTAAGAGCTCGCTTTGCCTTTTCTTCGTTGCGGACTCCTGCATAAGCGATAGCGCATTCCGAATAAAGTGCCCCTTGCAACTGATCGTCGATTTTTTTTAGTTCGTCTTCATTGACACTTTCGCAAAGCGAAACTGCTTCCGAGTATTTTTCGGTGACGTTTTTCAACGACATCTTTGCCTTGACCAGCATGATGCGAGTGGAGCGGTCCAGCCCTTCGTTTTTAACTTGGCTGAACAGCGAATCTGCAAATTTAAAATCGAGGCTCATGGTGCGGAGCTGCCCCATGGCGATATAAATGCGAGCTTCGGAACGCCTGTCCGCTTCTTTGCGGCTTGCAATGAGGGCTCGTTCCAACTGCGAAACGCTTTTTGAAAAATTCCCTGCTTTCAAAGATTTTTGGGCGCGTGCGGCGAGAGATCCCGATTCCGACGCAAAAGATGCAACACCGCTAAGGGCTATGCAGAGGGCTAACTTTATCGCGTTACTTACCATAAGTTCTCCACGACAAAGGGCACAGTATCATGTTTAGGAACAGCGCTGCGCAAGAGCCACATTTGGGACATGCCCGTCATTAAGTCGTCTGCGCTTTGCAAAGTCGATTCCGTCGTATTCATGAAGTCTTGCAGTCCCACGGTGACTCTGCCAAAATCGGTCACGAGGTTATCCACACGTCCAACGGTAGAGTCCATGGAATTAAGGAGCGAAGTAATCTGGCTTGGAACGGGCTTGAAGTCTTCGAGCATGTTGCCCATGTTGACGGTAAGGTTGTTTGCACGGTCCATGAGGAGCGGCACGCCAGTTTGCATCGTATCGAGCAAGAACGAAGTCTTTGTCAAGACTCTTGTGCTGAGGAGCGTAATATCGTTAAGCCGGTTCAGCTGCCTGTCTATGTTGTCATAAAGTGCACGGGAACCAAAAACAGCGCCAATGGTCGTTCCTGTATCCAAAGCCATCGCAACGAGTTCGTCGGCAGCATCGATGAGGTGGTTCACACGTCCCAAAATTTCGTTAGCGGTTTCCAAAACAGTTTCGATATCTTGAGCCTTGCCTGCAATAAGAGAATCCCCGTCTTGCAGTATGCGGCCTTTGCCCATCTTGATGTCGATGTTCACGACACGAGCCGAAATCATATTCTGGTCGCGAATAGCAAAAACGACTGCGCTATCGGTAATCATGTTCTGGAATTCCTGCTGGATAGAAAATTCCATGCGCACGCCTTTACCGTCAGTCTTGATTTGCGTTTTAGTAATTTGTCCGATATCTACGCCGCCAATTTGCACTTTCGTGCCAGGTCTAAGACCGAGAGCCTTATCGAACGTACTGTAGAGCTTGTATTCCTTGACTTTGATAATGTTATTGTCTGTGAGATAATGGTAGAGCACCAGCGAAAAAATCATGACGGCGACAGTGCTCAATATGCCGACCAAGAGGCCGGACATTTCCATCCAGTTAATCTGTTTAATCTTTTGAAATACCATTGTTTGCTTGAAATATAAATAGATTATATTGTCAAATTGAATTTAATCGAATTATTTTCGAGGAAATATGGAATTTTTTGATTTTTTGAATACCGCTGTAACGCCCTACCACACTGTCGAATGCCTAAAATCGATTTTTAGAGCAAATTCCTTTAAAGATTTTATTGGGAATGTGGAACTGGGGGCTTCTTATGTCGTTTGTCGTGGAGCTTCTGTTATCGCGTTCCGCGCTCCTAAAAAATGGAGCGATTCTTCGCGGTTCAGGATTGCCCTTGCGCATACGGATTTCCCGACGTTGAAGATTTCTCCGAAACCGGACGGAACCTCTGCTGGGGTGAACACGCTCCATACGGAGGTGTATGGTTCGCCGCTGTTTACGAGCTGGCTCGATCGCGACTTGGGCTACGCGGGCATGCTTGCGTATGTAGATGACGAATCGAAAACGTTGAAGACAAAGTTGTTCCGTGGCGAAAAGCTCTTTAGAATTCCGCAGTTGGCTGTTCATTTGAACCGTGGCGTGAATCAAGACGGACTCAAGGTGAATCCGCAAATAGACTTTAACGCTTTGTGGAGTGAATCTTCGGAAAAAGGAAAGAATTTGTTTGTATCTGCACTCGAAAAGGAACTTCCCGAAGGTGCTCGGCTGATTGATTTTGATGTTCAGTTATTTGACTCCCAGCCTGCAAATCGTGGCGGAATCAATGACGAGTGGATTTATTCGGGACGGCTTGACAACTTGAGCAGTTGCCATGCTATTGCCGAAGCGATGATAGCATCGGAAGCCGATGAAAACGATTGCCTTGTCGCATGCTTCTTTAATAACGAAGAAGTCGGTTCCACAACTCGCGAAGGTGCCGATGGAAACTTCTTAAAGTCTGTGTTGGATTCTATTTGGACAAATGTCATCCTGGAGGGGCAAAACCCCGATAGGATCCAAGCATCTCTTTCGTCTCTCTCCTCTTGTCTCTCGTCTAGCTTGGCACTTTCCATCGACATGGCTCATGCCGAACACCCGAACCATACCGAAAAACACGAACCTAATCACGCTCCGCTGTTAGGGCGAGGCGTTGTGTTGAAGACAAATTCTCAAAAACGCTACGCCAGCGATTTGATGAGTTCTGCACAGCTTCGCTTGCTTTGCGAAAAAGCTGGCATTCCGCTCCAAGTTTTTGTTATGCGTAACGACATGCCGTGCGGCAGCACGGTGGGGCCGAGCGTTTCGGCAAATCTCGGAATCCCGACCGTCGATATTGGCGAACCTACGCTCAGCATGCACAGCATCCGCGAAATGGCCGCCGCTAGCGACCATGACGACATGATTAAGCTTGTGAAAGCATTTTATGGCTAACGGCGAATGGGAGATTTTTTAGAAAACTTTCCCCATTTTCAACATTATTTCTGATAAAAAACAGTGACTGGTAAATAGTGGTCAGTAAACAGAAAAATCGATTTTCTCTAGAGTCTAACCACTTACCACCAACCACTAGCTACTGCGGCTCATCGCTCACCGCTACTTACCCTTTCGCGATCATGCTCATGAGTTCTGAGTCGAGACGGTCGGGGTTGTTGTACTGCGCTAAATCGTTGTGGAGCGATTCGCCCTTCGATACAAGGCCGAAGTCCAGATTCTTGTAGTTCCAGTAGCTGTAACCCACATCGGCATCGCGGAGAATATCGAGAAAATCTCGCATCCATGCGATTTGATATTTGCGAGGAACTTGTACGTAAACGCCAAATTCGTTGCAGCTCACGGGCAAGTCGTATTTTGCTCGGAAATCGAGAGCGTTCTGGATGCTCGCTTGCAAACGGGTTTTGTCCCACTTGCCGTATTCCACGTCGAGCCGGGTTGTGCCGCCGACTTCTGGAGCGGCGTAGTCGCCTGGCCACGGGCGTTCGATTTTGAAGAACGGGTCGTCAATCCATGCGGCGCCTTGATGCGTGAACGTGACCGGTGTGTAGGTGTGGAAGCTGTAGATGGCGTTGTCGTCATCGAGCGGGGTGAGAAATTCAAATTCCCTTGCGCTGTTCCACTTGTTGGCTCCTACGACGATGGTATTCTTGGGAGCGTGCTTGCGGATTTCCCAAAAGATTTCGTCTTTGACTTTGTCCCAAACTTTGGAATCGCTTGCTGCCGGCTCGTTCAAAAGCTCCATCATCACGCGAGGCATGGAACTGTAGCGTTCCGCCATGAACGCCCAAATTTTGCGGGTGTCCTTGCGCGCATTCGCGTCGGCAAAGAAAGCTTGTTCGTGATTGCTAGCCAAGTGGAAATCGTGACCCGGGCATTTGTGCAAGTCGAGTATTACGTCGAGGTCTGCATCTTGAATGTCCTTGAGTGCCTTGTCGAGCAATTCAAAGACTTCCTCGTCTGGCTTGAGCTCGGCGCCTTTAAATAAATTAAAGTAATCCACCGGCAAGCGGACGTGGTTGAACCCCGCATCGTGGATGCGTTTAAAATCGCTAGCTCCGAGGAACGTTCGTATATGCTGAACGACCCCCGGAAAACCAACAGGGTCCTTTTCTTGGATACAGTCCACCTGACTGAACCATCCGCCCAAATTCACTCCGCGCAATCTTTCTTTCTTCATGCGTGTCATCCCATACTTTGGCTGCCAGAACAGGCTGCCGACTTGAATGAATAGGTTTAATCGTTGACGATGTTCAAATCTTCATCGGCGATGTTGAGATCCATGATGACCTCCATGTCGTCGGGAAGGTTATAAAAATCAACAACTAGACCCACCTTCTTGTCTTCGTCTTTTTGCTTGTCGAACTGAACAACGTCGTAAATTTTCATCTTGACGACAGCTTCCTTTGTTACAGGAATTTCGATGTTCATTCCTTTGCTGATGGGTCCTTCTACAATCTTGCCCTTGAATACCAAACTGGTCTGGTCTTCGCCGAGCGAGGTCTTCTTCACGTGAAATACAGCCATTATTCTTAAGCCATTAACTTTTTATTAATTGGTTTCTTTTTTCGTGTGGACATCAATTTTTCCACGCATAAAAATTTAACTTTTTTACATGCCTCTTCGTGTTGGTCGAATCCCTTTTCTAGTCTGTGCGCCGTTTTTCTTTAATTCTGTCGGTCGCGAAAACGAGTTTTCCGATGTGGAATTTTTTGATGGAGCTCCGAGCGTGCATTGTGCGGGTCTTAAGGATGGCTCGATACACCTTTCCCCGGCATCATCGATTACGTTTGCGCAAAAACCGGGCGCCTTCGTCTTGTCGCCTTCGCTTTGTACGTCGTGCTCCTTCGAGGTGCGGTCGGTCAAGCTTTTTTCGCGATTCCCGATTCAGGAACTTTCGGGCAAGCGCGTCCGCATGACTTCGCAAAGCAAAACATCGGTTACTTTATTGAGAATCCTTTTGGAAAACCGTTATGGGCTTAGCCCTGATTACGTGTCTGGACTTGCAGCCGAAGATTCTGACGACGCGTGTTTGTTGATCGGGGACCTTGCGCTTGAAGAAAACGAACGCCATCGTTTTGCATTCAGCTATGACTTGGGAACGCTTTGGCAAGAGTGGCAAGGGCTTCCTTTTGTGTTTGGCGCGTGGCTGATTTCGAAGGACGCTCTTTCGGCTAGCTTGAAACCGGTGCTTGAAAATTACATGGAGCGCCTCGAAAACGGCATCTTGGAGTTCCGAAAAAATCCGTCGCAGGCGTTGGATATTTGGCTTGCAAAGTACCCTGTCGGCTTGCCAAGACCCCTTGTAGAAGACTATTTTAGCGTGCTTGACTACCGTTTTACGGACGAACGCAAGCAATCTCTCTCCATTTTCTTTAACTTGGCGGCTCAAATGGGCTTAGTTGAGACTTCTCCGCCTATGGAGTTCCTGTAGTAATATTATCTTGTAGGTGGCGTTGGGGCTATGTTAGGATGCGATAGGAGTCAATATGATGGAAGAGAAGATTCTAATCGTCGATGACGACGCTTTGGAGTTAAATAAAAATACCGCAATTTTAAAAAGCGTGGACTATGAAGTTGTTAGCTGCAAGTCCGGCGACGAAGCCCTGAAATACCTAAACGAAAATCCGGTAGAGTTGGTGCTTTTGGATGTCAACATGCCTGGGCTGAACGGCTACGATGTCTGCCTCAATATCCGTAAACGGTTCCCGCTGGACAACCTTCCGATTATTTTCCTCACGAATCGTGAAGACGTAGAAAGTGTGACGCGTGGATTCCAGTCGGGCGCGTCTGATTTTGTTCAAAAGTCCGCTGCTCCAGATGTGCTGCTTGCTCGTATTGGCGTTCATTTGCGTTTGGCGAGGTCGTTGCGCAACTTGCGAGATATTTCGCTTACAGACGATTTGACGGGTGCCTATAATCGCAGGCATGCGATGTACTCTCTCCGTGAACTTTTCGCTCGTAGCAAGCGATATGGAACGCAGTTCTCGTTGATTTATTTTGACTTGAACGGGCTCAAGCGAGTGAATGACGAGCATGGTCATTTGGCTGGCGATTTGCTGCTCCGCTCTATTGTATCGACTAGCAAAAAGTTGCTCCGCGAATCGGATATGTTGTTCAGAATGGGCGGTGACGAGTTTATGGTTCTTTGCCCGGATACGGATTTGAAGGGAACTTTTGTCTGTGTCGAACGCATGCTGGAAGCGGTCAAGGCTCTTACGATTGTCAATCAGACGGTGAGCTTTGCATACGGTGTCGCAAGCTCCACCGAAGATTACAAGGACATGGACGAGATGCTCCACAGCGCGGACGTTTCGATGTACGAATGCAAGCGTAAAATGCACGCGTGCAGAGCTTAGAACTTAGTTACTAGATACTAGTTAATAGCTACTAGAAGAATCAAAAGAAAAATCTAGTAACTAGTAACTTAGAACTCAGGACTGTGCCAAAGGCACCTCAGTAACTAGTAACTCCGAACTAGGAACTCATTTACCCAATTGCATTTTTCACAGCGGCGAGGAGCGCTTGGAGTCTCGCTTCGATGGTTGCCCAATCGCCTGCTTTCATAAGGTCTGCGTTGAAGATGCTTCCACCGAACGAGAGCAAGTTGGCGCTAGCCTTGAGGTAGCTTGCCGCGTTTTCGGCGGTGACTCCGCCACATGCCATCAGTGGAATGTCGCGGAACGGGCCGCGCAGCGCCTTGATGTATTCAGGACCGCCTACGCAGTTCACCGGGAAAATCTTAATTGCCGTAGCGCCCAAGTCGTATGCTTTTTGCACTTCGGTCGGGGTGAGCGCCCCTGGGATAATCGGAATGCCCGCGGTGTTCGAAAGTCGAATAACCTCGTGGCGCGTGTTTGGCGTGACGATGAATTCTGCACCAGCAGAAATCGCTTTTTCCACATCGCTCCCATGGCGGACAGTGCCTGCGCCGACTTTAATGCCGAGAGGCTTTGCAATGGATTTGAGCTTAGAAATGATTTCGGTGGCGGCAGCCGTGTTCATGGTGACTTCAATAGCTTTCAAGCCGCAGTTGGCGGCGGCTTTCACGCACGCTTCTTCGGCTCCCTGAGGAATGTCGCGGAGAATGCCCACGACCGGCATCGGTTGTAAAAATTCAAGAAAATTCATACCATTAAATTAAAAATTAAAAGTGAAAAATGAAAATATTTTTTCGTCTTACTTTATTTTTTTAATTACAGAGAATGTAAAAAAGGCGGGCTTAAGCCCGCCGAAATTATTAGTAACCAGATACTTGATTCCTGAAACCAGATTCCAAATCCCTAAAACCTAACTCCAGAAACCTGATCCCTGATACCTGATACCTACTTCACCTTAAAACTCTGTATCGCAAGTTGCTTGTTGTTTTGCGTGACTCTTGCGATCAGCGTTCCGCGGTGTGCAATATTGGCGAGGTTCACTTCTGTGCGAGTCCCGTCGAAGGTCTTCTCCATCAGCTGGTTTCCGAGCAGGTCGAAGAGCTTGAGGGTCTTTGTCCCTTGTGCGGTCGCGAGAACAAAGAGCCTGTTGTCGCTCAACAGCATGCGTGCCTTGCCCATGTTGGCAACTTTTACAAAACCAACGCGATCGCTGGTGGTTTTGGCCGGGCCGTAGCCCCACAAGAGCGAATCGTTGCTACGGATGACGATGTAAGGATCTTTGGGAGGAGTCTGAATGTCTCCTGCATCCTTTTCCCAGTCGGGGGCGCCTTCGTATGCGGGGGCATCCTTGGTTTCGGCGTGGCTCGCGAAGCTCCAGCTGTTAGTAATATTGATCTTTGCCGCAGTGTTGAGGGTTTCGCATTTCCCTTCATGGCTAAGGCCCGATTCGGCTATTACGTCTAGTCGGAGTTGGTTGCCAAAATCGATAGTCCCTATAGAAATCGGTTGCGCCCATGTGTAGGTTTTCTTGTCTTTGTTGTACGTATCTTCCACTTTCTGGGGACCGTTATTTCTTAGATGATCATTCATTTCTTTGATGTTTGAACATGGTTTGTTGAAACCGGCAATATCATATCTGCTGCAAAGGTCTGCTGTGAATAAAATACCGCAGGATTTTACATCGTCTTCGGTGGCGTCAAAGTATATGTACACGATGACGCTATCCAGATTTTTCATAGATTCGTTAACAATGCGGATGCTATAGGCGTCGCTCTTGTTCCATGTGTAATGGTATGCTGCAGCATAGGCTCCGTCTCCTGCAAATGGAGTGGGGTCGCCAGTTTTGCAGTTGTCGCATTTCTTTTCGTAGTAGTTGTCGCCGCCATTGCTTGCGATGGTAAGTGCAGACAAAAGAACTGTAGATGCATCGAGACAAGTTTCTGAGATTTCGTAGGTTTCCCAGCTCATACCACTGGGAACCCAAGAGTTGTCGTCGGAGGGGGCTACGCCTCCCAAAAGGGCTCCGACCGGGCAATTGTATTTGTAACTGAGGCCGGGTGTGTTTCGTCCTTCGGGGTTTGCTGCTCTGTGGTGGGGGTGAGCGTCGTTCTTGTCGCCCACGCCATAGACAAAGGAAATGTCCCAGGGGTTCACGCCGAACATGTAGTTCAACTGGTTGATGCCGAGTTGGTACATATCGCTTGCGTTGAGGCCTGTGCTTGCCATTTTAGGGAGCTTGATTCCTTGCTTCTCGATATCGGCTGCTACATCGGCGTATGCAAGAACTTCAAAGACATTGCCCATTTGCCAACGGTTGAATATCCAAGCCTGATCCGTATGCATGGTGTACCAGATGGGATCGTAAGAGACTTTGTTTTGCTTAAAGCCGATATCTCCTGCAGGAAGCGTTATGGAGCCTCCAATATTTTCGTTGTTGCTCATGTCGCCCAAATTATAAATCATGCTAGCAAGGCAGTCTTCAATGGCGGCGAGTCGTTCTTCTTCGGTAAGGCCGTATTCTGTCGTAGCTTTGTCCTTATCTGCGAGAATTAATTTATACAAAGCGTATGTGGCGTAAGCGTAAGAGTTTGCCCAGCTTGTGTTCTTGGTGTTCTTCAAAAAGCCCTTGTCCATTGTGACGAACCAGCCGCCTGCAAAGAGCCCTGCTCCGTCGCTGTATTCTTGGCCGGTTGCAAGATTCTTGGTGCGGATCATGTCATCGGCATATTCCTTTTTACCGGTTGCATACAAAAGAGCAACCGAGGCGAGAGCCAAGTCATCATAGAACTCGTTGTTGCCGTTGTATGCGGGTGTGCTCCAACCTGCAGCTTTCGTGTTGTTCTTGAATTTTTTGTCTCCGTCGTAGGTCGATTTGCCTTGTGCAAGTGCTTTTGCGAAGCTGTACATTTTTTCAGCGACCATCAAGCAGCTGTCTGCAAAAGCTTTATTGTATGTTCGATAGTTCTTGGACAAGATGGCAAGACCGGCTGCAATTTCGCCAGAGATGTTGGAGCCGAGTTCCCCGAGGCGAACAGTTCGGGATGCCGGACCACCGCGGTCTGTAGCTGCTGCGGACTTGTCAACTGGCAAATTATCTTGTGCTTCGGGGCGGCCCCAAAAGCCATGGTCGCTGCCGAAGTTTCCGACAGAAACAGGCATGTCGTCGATAACGCCCTTGGCAAAGTTGTACGCTTTCAAGAAAAAGTCTGCGCCATGTTTTGTTTCGCGGAGCACGTCGGGCACGCCGTCGGTCTTGACGAATTCAGCTTGGTTGTAGGCGTAATGGTCCACGTCTTTGGAGGGGTTTGTTGCCGACATCACGGCGAGTGCCATAAAGGCGAAAGCCTGTGTCTGCGATTCTTTCAGGTGGTCGCCGCAGTCGTACCAGCCGCCTGCAAGGGAACCTGCCAAGGATTCGTCGAAAGTTCCGCGAACATCTTCGGCTTCAGTCACAAGAGGGCCGCCACCATCTTTGGTGTGGCTCGGGCCATGGAACCAAGATTCGGAATTGCCGCTGCGCTGGATGCCGAAGAACTTGAGCGTAGCGTCTTTTGCCATGGTATAGACTTCGTCGCTTACGATGAACGTGCTGGAGATTTCGTTACCGACTTTGATGCGAAGGCGTTTGTCGGTCGGGACGGATTGCGGAATTTTTCCGATAAAGATTTTGCCTGAGGGTCCCGTGAATTCAACTTGGTAGCGTTTTTGGTCGGCGATGTTTGCGCTAGCGCCTGCGACGATTGTCCAATTGCTTTTTGATTCGGCTTCGCTTTTGTTGAATGTTCCTGTCACTTTGGGACTGAGCGACTTGCCGTAAGCATCTACGACTTCGAATTCTTCGGCAGTTGTTCCGACAAAGTAGAAGTGGCGATTCTTGTCGCTTTTGAGATAGCCCGCCTGATTGACGCGGATAGGCGAAATCTTGGTGTTGATGGCGTCAAGGTATGCTTGATCCAAAGTGTCGGGCATCAGTTCGCCCGCTTTAAAACTTGCAGGAGTTTTGCTCTTGGGGAGCATACCCGTTTTTTTAGTTATGGTGGTGTCGAATTTGTCGAATGTTTTAGCGTCCCAACTCAATGGCCATGTCGGTCGAATCAAGTCGTATGGGGTGGTTGCTGCAAATGCCGCCGATGCGGAAAGTGCCGTTAAAGTAGAAATGGCCACGATGGCCGTTGCCTTAGTTTTGTGAATCATTTTTCCTCCTTGTCACATAAAAATAATAATACAAAAATTCCCGCTTCCGCGGGAACTAAAAACAACGTCGTTGTAAAACTAATCTCTCTCGTCTTTAGTCTAAAAACTACTCGAACCTCAACGCTTCAATCGGATCAAGACGGCTTGCCTTACGTGCCGGGTACCATCCAAAGAATACGCCCGTGGCAAAGCACACGCCAAAGCTCACGACAATGCTTGTAACCGAGACGCTCATCGGCCAGTTCATCACGTTCTTGACGATTTCCGAAGCGGCAATACCGATGCCAATGCCAATTGCACCGCCCAAAAGGCTGATGAGAATGGATTCGATGAGGAACTGCAAAAGGATGTCGCGTCCACGTGCGCCGATAGCCATGCGAAGGCCGATTTCCTTGGTACGCTCGGTGACAGAAACGTACATGATGTTCATAATGCCGATACCACCTACTAACAAACTAATTCCTGCAATGGCGGTCAGCACGAGCGAGAGCATGTCAGAAGTACTTGTGACCATCTGGATCATTTCTTCTTGGGTAAAGACGCGGAACGGGTCGGTAGGCTTTGTCCAGTTGCGGCGTTCCTTGAGGATGCCCATGATTTCTTCGGTCGCTTTTTCAGCGTAGCCTTCGCCAATAGAGTTGGCAAGGACTTGTCGAATCTTGATGGTCGAGCCAAAGCGTTTCATCACGGTCTGGTAAGGCGTGAAAATTACGTCGTCTTGGTCTTGCCCAAAGTCGCCGGAACCCTTAGTTTTGAGCGTGCCGATGACTTTCAGCGGAATGCTCTTGTAGCGGATGGTCTTGCCGATGGG
This sequence comes from uncultured Fibrobacter sp., assembly GCA_947306305.1. GTDB lineage: Bacteria > Fibrobacterota > Fibrobacteria > Fibrobacterales > Fibrobacteraceae > Fibrobacter. The sequence continues at coordinate 6,342 of CAMZGI010000024.1, read as the reverse complement.
GTCAGTGTCCGGGAAAAGGTTTTTCACGACGGTCTGCCCGATGACGCAGACTTTAGCCATGCGGTCGGCTTCGTCGTCAAACATCACGCCGTCCGCGATTTCGTAGTTGCGGATTTTGAGGTAGTCGGCGGAGACTCCGCTTAAGCTGGTGGGGGAGTTATTGTTTCCGACTATAGCTTGGCCGCCTACAGAAATCAAAGGCGATACTGCGTCGATGTAGGTCGCCTCTTTGCGGAGGGCGATCACGTCTTCTTCTTCGAGAGTTTCGGTAGAGCTGCTTGCGTCCATCTGGACGCCTCCGCGGCGGCTCTGGTTTGGCATGATGGTGATGGCGTTCGTGCCCATCGCGGTCATTTGTTCCTTGATGGATTTTTTGGAACCTTCGCCCATGGCGACCATGGTGATGACGGCGGCAACGCCAATGACGATGCCTAGCACCGAGAGGAATGTGCGCATCCGGTTGCGGAATAGCGCGCGAACTGCAATTTTGACTAAAGTAAATATGGACATGTTTTTAGTTATTAGTTAGTAGTTAATAGTTACTAGAGGATTCGAGCTAAAGAAGTCTAGTAACTCAGAACTTGGAACTCGTCATTCGGCTCGGAGGGCCGACCTCACTCCTCATCAAAAACTTCCGGGGGTGGGAGGGCTTCAAGGGCGGCTTTCGCGTCTTGCACGGAGGTGTTGATCACGTCCTTTTTGACAAGTCCGTCTCGCAGGGTGATAGTTCGCGACGAGAACGTGGCGATGTCTGGCTCGTGGGTGACGAACGCGATTGTTTTGCCTTGTCGGTTGAGCTCTTGGAAGATCATCATGATTTCGTAGCTCGTTCGCGTATCGAGGTTGCCTGTCGCTTCGTCGGCGAGAATCACGACGGGGTCGTTGACCAAGGCTCGCGCGATGGCAACGCGCTGCTGCTGTCCGCCAGAGAGCTGGTTCGGCAGGTGGTTCATGCGTCCTTCGAGCCCGACCCTCTTGAGGGCTTCGACAGCCCGGTGGTGGCGCTCCGCAGCCGAAATCGCAGGATTATATAATAATGGGAGTTCGACGTTTTCGATGGCGGACGTTCTGCTGAGGAGGTTGTAGCTTTGGAACACGAACCCGATTTTTTGGCTTCGGATTTTGGCGAGGGCGTCTCGTTTGAGCTTTTCGGTATGTTCGCCATCTAATATATAGTGTCCCGAAGTCGGTCGATCCATGCAGCCAAGAATGTTCAGCATGGTGGATTTTCCAGATCCCGAGGTTCCCATGATGGTGACGAATTCTCCATTATGGATATCGAAACTTACTCCGCGCAAAGCATGCACCGTTTCGGTTCCCATTTTAAAATCTCGACGTAAGTTTTGAACAGAAAGTATGGGTGAATCAGTTTGCATAAAGACCTTTTTCTTAACTCTTTAGATGCGCTAACCCGTTGATTAAGTTGCTTTTACATCGTGCAAATATGAAAATTTGTGTGTTTAGGGAGGCTATCTCCTTAAAAACATCGAAATTTCATTTGAATGTTTTGCCACTGAGCATAAACAATAAAATTTTTTTTATTTTATATTCCGAATTGGACCACACTTGGTGGTTCGTTCTGCGTCCTTGGAGATTTGTTGATGATTGATAAAATGCCTCAGAATATTTCGAATAAGTCTAGTGATGACGAAATCGATATTCTTGAGATATTCGTCTATTTGAAGAGCAAGTGGAAGTTCTTGCTGGTATTTTTGATTTTAGGTGCTTGTTGCGGTGTCTTGGTTTCTAAGTGGATTCGCCCGGCATACAGAAGCGATGTAGTCCTTCAGGTGAATGTCAAGGGTAACAAGCAAGGTTTGGCTTTGGGCGAAATGGGCGCCCTTTTGGATATTTCTACACCGTCCGCCGCCGAAATGGAGCTCATCAAGAGCCGCGTCGTTTTGGAACAGGTCATAAAAGACGAAAGGCTTTGCTTTTCGGCGATTCCGCTGAACAAGATGGATCGTCTTATGGATCGCGAAGGTCGAATGGATTTGGAGCTTTTGCAGATTCCGCGAGCCTACCGAGAGGCGAAGGGCGAGCTTATCGCTCGCGTGACAGCCGATTCCAGCAAGTACGAAGTCGTCGGACTGGAAGACCAGGTTCTGTTGTCTGGCGAAGTCGGCGAAACGTACCGTAAGCCGTTCGCTGGTGATACTTTAGTGATATGCGTCAAGTCGTTGACCGCTACTGTTGGTCAGACCTTCTTGCTTCAGGCTGTGCATCCGCAAGAAGCCGCATCCGCGCTTCTTAAAAAACTTGGCATTGCGGAAGAAGGCAAGAATTCTGGCATTATCAGGGTCTCGCTCGAACATCGTTATGCTGACCGTGTTGCTGCTATTTTGAACACCATTGCAAATACGTATTTGAAGCAGAACATCGAAATGCGCAGTGCCGAAGCGAAGAAGACGCTCGCGTTCCTCGAAGAGCAGTTGCCGGGTGTCAAGGCAAAGCTCGACTCTGCCGAACAGAAGCTTACGACCTTCCGTCATTCGAAGGGGACTATCGACCTTACTGGTGAAACTCGTTTGCATCTTGAAAAGGATGTGACGCTACAGCAGCGTATCCTCGAATTGGAACAGAGAAAGCAAGAAGCTTTGCGCTTGTTCCGTGCCGAGCATCCGACGGTTCGCACGATTGAAGAACAGCAGTCCAAGCTCCGCCACGAGTTGGCTAAGCAGCAGCGTTCTGCCGCAAGCCTTCCTGTCGTGCAGCAAGAAGTTCTTTCGCTTCAGGAAGAAGTCGAAGTGAACAACAGGCTCTATACGAATTTGCTGAACAATATCCAGCAGTTGCGCGTGGTGCAGGCTGGCGAAGTGGGCAACGTCCGTATCGTCGATGAAGCTTATGAGCCGATTTTGCCCGCAAAACCGAAACGCAAGCTGATTTTATTGGGTGTTACGTTCGGATTCTTGCTGCTTGGTTGCTTTATTGTCTATATTCGTCGTATGCTTACGAATGGTGTTTGCAGCAGCAGCGAAGTGGAACAGGCGACTGGCATTGGAGTTTATGGCAAGCTCCCGATGCTCGACGGCAAGACGAAAAATGACGTGTATAAGCCTTGCGTGTCGTTGAAGCCTGACGATCCGTTTGCGGAAGGCGTTCGCGCTCTCCGTACGGCTCTCGAATTCTCTGTGTTCTGCGACGGCAAGAAGGTCCTTATGGTGTCCGGTCTTGTGCAGGGTGTTGGAAAGTCCTTTGTCTCGACGAACCTCGCTGCATCGTTTGCCACATCCGGCAAGAAGGTCTTGCTTGTCGATATGGACCTTCGCCGCGGCCATTTGTTCAAGCATAGCCAAAAGGGTTTGTGCGAAATGCTCGAACACGAAGATTATTCTGACGACTATGTCGTCAAGGTGACGAACAATTTCCATGTTCTAGGTTCTGGCGCCCGCGTCGTGAATCCGGGCGGACTTTTGAACAGTTCTAGATTTAGCGCTTTCCTTGACTCGTTCAGGGATAAGTATGACTTGATTGTTCTGGATACACCTCCTGTATTCCAGTGCAGTGACGCATTGCTTGTCGAAAAGCATGCGGATTACCTGTTGTGTGTCTTGAAACATGCAGCTCACACCATTGAAAGCATCCAAGATGCCTTGAATACTTTTGACCGCAGTACGGAAACTCCTTTGCCGAAGGCTTTCGTCTTCAACAAGTGTGAACGTCATGCGGGGTACGGCTATGGTAGCTATTACGGCTACTATGGCTACCACAAGAAATATTAACCAATAACAAGGAGAATAGATGAAAAAAATAGTCGCAATGTCTCTCTTGGCTGGAAGCTTCGCGTTCGCGCAGTCCGGCCTGATGGGCGGAGCTGATGGTCTTAACCAGAAAACCGCTCAAACCTTGGGTGAGGGTGGCTTCGCTGCCGGTTTCGGTGGCCAGGTCTCTCTTGACGCTTGGTCCCTCTCTCGTGGTGGCCAGGTCACTAAGGCTGGAAAGAAGGGCTCGTTCAATGAAATGGACGGAAGCATCACTGCAAATATCAATTTTGCAGCTGGTCTTACCGACTTCTTGGACGTAGGTCTTGCTCTCCCGCTTTACTACGACCATGCCAACACCAACTATTTGCCGGAAGGCGATATGTGGAAGGCTAGCCGTGGTGACCTCGAACTCTGGGCAAAGGCAAAGCTCCCGCTTGACGAAATGACTGATGGCATCTTCAACGCTGCAGTTGCCGCTCAGTTCTACTTCCCCACTGGCGACAAGTCTGTGGGTGTTCGTCCGCGTCATGCCTGGTTCCTCGATGCCGATGGCAAGCAGACTCATCCGTACACCCTCAAGAGCATGGCTTTTGGCGGTGAATTGATCCTCACTCTCGACCTCCAGAAGGTTGGCGCTCCGATCCGCTTCAATGGTAACGTCGGTTTCGTCGGTACCGTGAAGAGAGGTTCCAACACGTTGGTCTATGGTGGCGGCATCAACGTCCTCCCGACTGACTGGATGGACATCTTCGTTGAAGCTAACGGTGAATTCCGCGTAGAAAAGGGTGTGTATCCGCGTGATCCGGGTTATGACCCGTTCACCCTTACTCCGGGCTTCCGTTTCCACCTCCCGGCTGACATCGATGTCGCTCTTGGCCTTGACATCGGTATCCGTTCCTTCTCTAAGGGTTGGGACTGGAAGGACGAAATGCATGCTGCTGACGCATACCAGTTGCATTACAATGACAAGCATGACAACCTCATTACTTACGCCTATACCCCGAATCCGCGTTTCGCAGGTACCGCCGCTCTTACTTGGCGCTTCGGTAACGTCCGTGGCGCTGACGAAGATAACGATGGCGTAGGCAACAAGGAAGACCAGTGCGCAGGCACTCCGGCTGGCGCTGTTGTTGACGCTACTGGCTGCCCGGTTGACTCTGACAAGGACGGTGTCTTTGATGGTCTCGACCAGTGCGCTGAAACTCCGTTTGGCGCTATTGTTGATGGCGCTGGCTGCCCGGTTGACTCTGACAACGACGGTATTGCTGATGGCATCGACCAGTGCAATGATACTCAGGCTGGCATTGCTGTTTCTGAAAATGGCTGCCCGGTTGACTCTGACAACGACGGTGTTGCTGATTACCTCGACAAGTGCCCGAACACTGCTTCTGGTGCTCCGATCGACGCTTCTGGTTGCCCGCTTGACGGCGACAACGATGGCGTTGCTGACTACCTCGACCAGTGCGCTAATACTCCGGCTGGTGTTGCTGTTGACGGTAAGGGCTGCCCGGTTGACTCTGACAACGACGGCATTGCTGACTACCTCGACAAGTGCAATGATACTCCGGCAGGCATCCCGGTCAATGCAGATGGCTGCAGCCCGGATGGCGACAGCGATGGTATTGTTGACGCTCTCGACAAGTGCCCGAACACCCCGGCTGGCGTAACTGTTGACGCTGCTGGCTGCCCGGTTGACTCTGACAAGGATGGCGTTGCCGACTACCTCGACAAGTGCCCGAACACCCTCGTTGGCGTTGCAGTTGATAAGAATGGCTGCCCGAACAAGAACCAGGATCTCGAAAAGCTCAAGAAGGGCATCCAGTTCAAGTCCGGCTCTGCTAAGCTCACTGCAAGCAGCAACAAGACCTTGAACAACATCGCTAAGTTGCTCAAGAAGCTCCCGGCTGTCAACCTCGAAGTCCAGGGCCACACGGATGACACTGGTACCGAAGAAAAGAACAAGAAGATCTCCGAACAGCGTGCACAGGCTGTCGTCAAGTATCTCGTCAAGAAGGGCATTGATAGTGAACGTCTCCGCGCTGTCGGTTACGGTTCTGATATGCCGATTGCAGATAACAAGACGAAGAAGGGCCGCAAGCTCAACCGTCGCGTTGAACTCGTTCCGTTCGAAAAGTAATCTTGTCGAATCTGACTGAGAATTAAAAAGGGGCACCCGCAAGGGTGCCCTTTTTGTATGCATTGTGGTGTGCCTACGGCACAGTTATGAGTTCTAAGTTACTAGTTACTAGAGCTATTTTGCTGCAGTAGAACATTACAAGCATATGAAAAATCCCTCGCTTATGCGGCGGGGGAATTTTGACTAACAAGATGTCATTCTGGAACCCTGTAGGGGTGATAGAATCCAGTAACGTTTTATCAATGTATTGAAAATTATGGATCCTGTCGGTTCAATCGTCGTGCTGAGCCTGTTAAGGTAAAATAATGGATTCTCCTACGGAGAATGACGCCTGCTGTGTTCTAAGATCTGCCAGCTAAGCTCTGCCGACTAAATTCTAGTAACTTCACTAGATCCTTCGACGTCCCCTATCACTACGCTCCAGGGTTTGCTCAGGATGACATTTCTAATTTCTAGTAACTATAAACTAGTATCTAGTAACTACTTTCTAAACACCCA
>CAMZGI010000023.1 GCA_947306305.1 uncultured Fibrobacter sp. | reverse complement strand
CCTTCGAGGCGGTAGAGGTCGAAGTGGAAAATGGGCGGGTTGTTCGGGTATTCGTGAAGGATGGTGTAGGTCGGGGAGCAGACGGTGCCATCGAAGCCGAGTCCCTTGCAGATGCCGCGGCTGATGACAGTCTTGCCAGCACCGAGGTTCCCGTATAACGCGACCTTGTCGCCCGGCTTTAACGTGCGACCAAATTCAATCGCCCAGTTGTATGTTTCTTCTTCGCTTGTGAATTTCATAGTGGGAGCTGTATAGGTGTCAGGTTTCAGGTTGTAGGTTTTAGGACTAGTATCACGCACTTCGTGCTTCTTTTGAAGGGCGGCGGAGCCGCGTTTGTTTATCCTGTTACCTAACTCCTATTACCTAATACCTAATTACAATTTCTCTTTGAATTGCTCGTACGTGAATTTGTGCAGCAGGTGGAACGTGCCGTTTTCGTCGAACTTGCCGATGCTCGGGTGACGAACCCCGTTGAAGAACGTGGTCTTGACCATCGTATAGTGGATCATGTCTTCAAAGATGATGCGGTCGCCGACCTTGAGCGGTTTGTCGAAAGAGTAATCGCCGAGCTGGTCGCCGGCAAGGCAGGAGTTGCCCGTGAGCTTGTAGGTGTGAGCTTTTTCGCCCGGGAGGGCGGCGCCGATGATGTTCGGACGGTATGGCATTTCGAGGCAGTCCGGCATGTGGGCGCTGATGGAAACGTTCAAGATGACGATGTCCATTCCGTTGTGGACAATGTCTCCGACGCTTGCGACGAGTTCGCCCGTCTGCCAGCCGATGGCTTCGCCCGGTTCCATGATGACCTGCAAGTGCGGGTAACGTGCGGAGAAGTCCTTGAGGATGCGCACGAGTTCGTCGCGGTGGTAGTCCTTGCGGGTGATGTGGTGGCCACCGCCGAAGTTCACCCACTTCATTTGCGGGAGGTACTTGCCGAAGTGCTTTTCGAATGCGGCGAGAACGCCTTCGAGGGCGTCGGCATCCTGTTCGCAGAGAGCGTGGAAGTGGAGCCCTTCAATGCCGTCGAGAAGCTCGGGCTTGAATTCGACTTCGGTCACGCCGAGGCGGGAGTGCTTACCGCAAGGGTTGTAAATGTCGGTTTCGACTGTCGAAAATTCCGGGTTCACGCGGATGCCGGCACTCACGCCGTGGGCGAGCGTCTTGTCCTTGAAACGCTGCCATTGCGAAAAGCTGTTGAATGTGATGTGGTCAGCAGTGTCGAGGATAGCGTCGATTTCGTCGTCTTCGTAAACAGGGGCAAAGACGTGGACTTCCTTGTTCATCTCTTCGCGCGCGAGTCGTGCTTCGTTTAAGCTGGATGCTGTCGCACCGGCGAGGTATTCGCCAATGAGCGGGAAAGAACGCCAGAAGCTGTAGCCCTTGAGGGCGCAGATGATTTTAACGCCGGTCTTGTTCTGGATATCGGCTAGGATTTCCATATTGCGGCGGAGACGCGTTTCGTCAAGGACGAAACAAGGACTTGGAACTTGAGAATAGTCGAGCATGGCTAGAAAGATAGAAATCTTATCCTAGCTTGACTTTTTAAAACGATATTTCCGTTTGATGCTTATTGATGGTTTATCTTACTAAATGGAACCCCTAAAAAATGAAAAGTGCTGAAATGAGGTGTTTTGATGACTATTTCAGCAACTTTCGTCATGAAATGTGCTGAAACGGGATTTTTTTTAAGAGATTATTTGAAATGAGTATTAGTCATTGAGCTTGTTGAAAAAAATTATATTACCGTTAAATTTGATGTTGATTGTCTTGGAGGTTCGTTTGCGGCGATTGTTGATTGGGTTTGTGGCCCTTGTTGTTTTGATTTTTTTGTTGTGCGTAGCCACACTTTGCTTTGGCGCGGTGAACATTCCGTTTTCGTCGGTGGTGCAGGCGCTGTTTAGCCCGGGTGCGGATGTTTCGTCGAATATCTTGTGGAACTTGAGAATCCCGAAGATGATTGCTGCTGTGCTTGCGGGAGCATCGCTTTCGGTATCGGGTTTGGCGTTGCAGACTGTGTTTCGGAATCCGCTCGCGGGGCCGTTTGTGCTTGGCATTAGCAGTGGCGCAAGCCTTGGCGTGGCGCTAGCGCTTTTGGCGGGTATTGGCTTTGGAAGTGTGGGCGTGCTCGGTTCGGCGGCGCTTGGGGCGTTGCTCGTGACATCTATCGTGATGTTTGCGGCGAGCCGTTTTGCGCAGACGGGCGTGCTTTTGATTGTCGGACTTTTGACGGGCTACTTTATCGAATCCATTGTGAGCATTTTGATTGCGGGGAGTTCGTCGGAGTCGCTGCGCGTTTATGTGGCGTGGGGCATGGGTAGCTTTGGTCGCGTGACTCTTGGTGACATTTGGATTTTTGCGGTTTCTGTTGCGGTGGGGCTTGCGTTGATTGGCGTTTCGCTGCGTTACTTGAATGCTGCTTTGTTGGGCGATGATTTTGCACATGGGCTTGGGCTCAATGTAAAGCGTTCTAAGATTTGCGTGTTGCTGGGAGCGAGCCTTTTGGCGGGAACGACAACTGCTTTTTGCGGTCCTGTGGCGTTTATCGGCATTGCCGTACCGCACTTGGCGTATTTGCTTTTCAAGACGACGAATCATCGAGTGCTGTTGCCGGGTGCTGCATTGTGCGGAACTTCGCTTGCTCTTTTGGCGGGGCTTTTCCCTGCGTCGGTGCCGCTGAATGCGGTGCTCTCGCTGGTGGGCGTGCCTGTGATTATGTGGGTGCTTGTACGTGGTTCGGGTTCACGGATGTAAGGGGCGTTTATGAATGAAATGAATAAGACAGCTCTGCTAGAATGTAATGATTTGCTTGTGGGTTATGGTTCCGCATTAGAAACGATGAAAATCCCATTTGATTTTTCGCTCTCGTCGGGAACGGTCGTGGCGTTGATGGGCGAGAATGGGTGCGGTAAAAGTTCGCTTTTAAAGACGTTTGCGGGATTGCTTTCGCCTGTGGCGGGCAAGGTTTTGCTTAATGGAAAACCGCTTGTGCAGTGGGCTCCTCGTGAACGTGCGCAAAGTATTTCGCTTGTGCGGATGTCGAGTGCGGTGCCACCTCGCATGAGCGTTCGTGAATTTGTTCGCTTGGGGCGTTCTCCGTATTCGGGAATTTTTGATAGCCGTACCGCAGAAGACAACCGCATTGTCGAAGAATCGATGGCTCTTTTGGACGTGGCTGTTTTTGCAGAACGCCCGATTGCGGAATTGAGCGATGGCGAACGCAGTCGCGTATTTTTAGCGGAAGCGGTTGCTCAACAGGTGAAGGTTTTGCTGCTCGACGAACCGAATGCGTTCTTGGATATCCCACGTAGCCATGCTCTTTTTAGATTGCTCAAGAAAATTGCTGTAGATCGTGGCATGGGCATTATCGTTTCGACGCATTCTGTGGAATATGCGGAACGCTATTGCGATAGAATTATGGTGGTGAATGGCGGCTCTGTGCATGTCGCGGTTGCAAGCGAAGCCCGTAAAAATGGATTGCTGGATTGGACGGAGGCTTTTGATGCTGAATAAATTGCTCTTTTATCGTGCAGTGCTTGGCTTGAGCTTGATTGCTTGCCTTGCTTTTTCTTTAGTCGCGTGTTCGGGAACATCGAAAAAGTCGGATGGAGTTCCGGAAAACAAGCATTTCTTGTGGAAAATCTCGGATGAAAATTCTTCGGTGTGGGTGCTGGGGAGTATTCATTTGGCGGATTCGACGCTTTATCCGCTTGACCCTGTAATTGATTCTGCTTTTGCGCATTCCGAAGAGCTTGCAGTAGAGCTCAATATGAACGATGAAGAGGTGGTTAAAGAAATTGGAAACCAGTCGGTGACGAAGGGAATGCTTCAGGAGGGAACGCTTCGCGAGGTCTTGCCGTTAGATTTGTGGAATACGTTCGATAGCATTTGTACGGACTGGAATGTGCCTGTGGTGATGTTTGAAAAAATGCGCCCGTGGCTTGCCGCTATGACGCTTAGTTCGTATGCTTTTGTGCATGCGGGATTGAATCCTGAATATGGGCTCGATTATGTGTTTTTGGATAGGGCTGCGACAGATGGCAAGGCTATTGTGGGCTTAGAAACGGCAGAAGAGCAAATTGATGCCCTTGCGGATACCACGGAATCTGATTCGATGGGCGTGTATTACTTTAAGACAACATTGCGTGAAATTTCGCAAATCCATGTGATTGTGAAAAATCTGATGCATGCTTGGAAAACAGGTGATGAAGAATTGCTTCGCCAGACGATTGATGAAGAATGTGAAACGGAATCGGCTGATGACAAGAATTTTAAGGATGCGTATGAACAACGTATTTATCTGAGCCGCAATGCGAGAATGGCGGAATCTATCGCAAAATTCCTGAGCGAAGATAGGAATGTTTTTGTGGTGGTGGGCGTAGCCCATTTGGCTCTTGAAAAGGATAACGTCATTGACGCTTTAAAGCGTCGTGGGCTTAGGGTCGAACGTTTTTAACGCTTAAACCGAGTCGCGAAAGGCGGTTGTAAAGTGCCGTGCGGTTCATTTGAAGCCGCTCGGCGGCGGCTCCTACGGAGCCATTGCATTCGCGAATGTTCGCTTTCAAGAATTCACGTTCTTCGTCGAGTTGCTTGTCGCGGAATTCGTCATAGTTGCTGGCGGATGGATAAACGGTTGCTTGCGCTCTTCTGTGGTCTTCGTCAATTTGCAGGTCTTCTGCTTGCAGAACTCCTGGATCTGTAAAGCAGAGCGTGCGTTGGATGACGTTTTCGAGTTCGCGAATGTTGCCGGGCCAGTTGTGGTCTTCGAGTTTTTTCAACGCTTCGGGCGAGAGCGTGTAAGGTTCGCCTGCGGGAGCGTATTGGCGGATAAAGTAATTCGCTAAATCCTCGATGTCTTCTTTGCGGTCGCGGAGCGGCGAAAGCTGCATCGGAATGACGTTTAGACGGTAGTAAAGGTCTTCGCGGAACCGCTTTTCGAAAATTTCTTCTTTGAGGTCGCGGTTGGTGGCTGCAATAATTCGCACGTCGATGTGACGTGTTTTGTTTGCACCGATGGGACGGATTTCGTGATTCTGGATGACCCGCAAAAGCTTGACTTGGGCGTGAAGCGGCATGTCGCCGATTTCGTCCAAGAAAATGGCCCCGCCGTTTGCATCTTCGAAAAGCCCGATGCGTTCGTTTTGAGCTCCAGTGAACGCTCCGCGTGTGTGCCCAAAGAGTTCGCTTTCAAAAAGGGCATCGGGAATGGCACTACAGTTCACGGTGACGAATTTATCGTAAACGCAAGCGATAGCGCGTGCGATCAAGTCTTTGCCGACTCCAGATTCTCCTTGAATGAGCACTGGACCCGTGTGCAGAATCGCTCGTTCCACGTTTTTGCGCAGCCGTTTCATCGCTTCGCTTTTGCCGACGAGATGCGACATTCTTTCGCGGAAAATTTGTTTTGCGTTGTGAATTTCCTTGAGTCTCGAAATTTTGCTCATCAAGTGAAGACGAACCGCTTCGATAGAAAGGATGGTGTCGTATAGTTTGCACGGAACGTGGGCGTGATTTTCGGGAGTTTCGGCGTAAGCAAGAATCATCGAGTCCGGATTATGTTCGCGGATTGTCGAAAGAAATTCTTTGTTCTTTTTGCCGAAGGAATCTAAATCCCAGATGACGAGCGACGCGAGTGGAGCTCGGATGGACGAAGCTATTTCGGGAGACTCGTCATTGATGGGGGTATGTACATCGACTGTGTTATCCACAGAAGAAAGGACGTCCAAGATAAACGAGGACGTTGGAGTTTCTTTTGTGAAAAAATCGATGGAAGGCATGATTTTTAGGGGTTAGGTGTTAGGTTTTAGAAAGTGGTTAGTGGCTAGTGGTTAGTGGTTAGGTTTGAATAATCGCGGCTTTGCCGCCTAACTATTCCTGTTTACTAGCCACTGTTTACTAGCCACTGTTACGCGGCGAAGCCGCTATTTTCCCAGTTCCTTGCTGCGGTTCGTGCCGGCGACGACGGCTTTGATGAGCGTGCTGCGGAATGCTCCTTCTTCGAGGGCGTCGATGCCTGCGATGGTCGTGCCTGCTGGAGAGCAAACCATGGCGCAGAGGTCGCTTGGGCTCTTGCCGGACTGCTTGACGAGTTCGACGCTGCCTTCGATTGTGCCGAGGGCGAGCTTCAATGCGACATCTCGGGTGAGACCAGCTTTCACGCCGCCGCGTGTAAGTCCTTCGATGAATTCAAATACGTAAGCGGGGGCACTGCCAGAGAGCCCGGTGACGGCATCCATGAGCGATTCTGCAACGCGGCAGGTCACGCCAATGTTGCCGAAGATTTCTTCGGCAAGCTTGAGCGTTTCTTCGGAAACGCCGTCGGTAGCGAGACCGACGGAACCCTTGCCGACGGTAAGCGGCAAGTTCGGCATCACGCGGAGAACTTGGTTCTCCTTTTTGTAGAAGTTGGTGCCCACAACTTCGAGAAGTGCCTTGCGGGTAACGCCTGCCATGATGCTGATAAACGTTTTTTCAGCACCTTCGGCGGCGGCATTCTTCCATTCGGCGCCGACAGACTTGAAAATCTGAGGCTTAACGCAGAGGAAGATGACATCGGCTTTGTGCAAGCCTTCGGCGAAGCTAGCAACGCGGACGCAACCGAGTGCACTCACGGCTTCGGCGGCTTTGTCGCTCGGGTCAAAGAAGAAAATGTTTTTTGCGTCGGTGCCTGCATTCAAAAGACCGCGGAGGATTGCTCCACCCATGTTGCCTGTACCTGCAAAGAAAATCGTATTGTTCATTTTTGTGTCCTTTTTAAAACTTTATGGATTGCTTCGGCGTTTCGCTTCTCGCAATGGCGAAAGTTGTAATCGCTTTTTGCAATGATGTTACGATGGTAAACGTAAAAATTTTTCTCCCATAAAAAAGAAAAGCCCGCGCAATTGCGGGCTAGAAAATCCATAAAGGCGAATTTTTATGGTTAATCCTTGGGCTTAGAAAGGACGCTCAAAAGCTCTGTATTGGTCTTGAACTTGTTCATAAGCTTGAGCAGGTTTTCCATGATGCCTGTTTCTGTTTCGTTCTGGCTTCCTCTGCGGAAGTTCCAGGCGGCATTCTGTTCAAGGAGCGAAAGCAGACGTTCTTCCTTGCGGGTGCCGGACTTGAACACGTCAATGGCTGGCCAAATGCGCTTTTCGGCGATGCGGCGGTCGAGCACGAGTTCCATGTTGCCGGTGCCCTTGAATTCTTCGAAGATCACTTCGTCCATGCGGCTGCCTGTATCGATAAGGGCTGTGCCGATGATGGTGAGCGAACCGTTCTTCTGGATTTCTTCTGTGACAGAACCGTCTTCGTTCTTGACTGGGCGAATCTTGTCTTGAATCTTGCGGGCTGCGCCAAAGAACTTCTTGGGAAACTGCATGGCGTTTGCATCTACACCGCCAGACAAAATCTTGCCGGAGTGCGGAATCACAACGTTGTTCGCACGAGCAAAGCGAGTGATGGAGTCGAGCAAAATCACTACGTCTTTTTGGCTTTCGACAAGGCGCTTTGCTTTTTCGAGAACCATGTTTGCGACGCGGGTGTGGTGCTCTGGCGGTTCATCGAATGTAGATGCGACCACTTCGGCCCTGATGTCGATTCCCTTCTCTGCTGCATTTTCCTTGATGTCCGTGATGATGTCACGCATTTCGGTAACTTCTTCCGGGCGTTCGTCGATGAGGAGAGTGATGAGGATAATTTCAGGATGGTTCTTTGCGATGGCGCGTGTCACGTTCTGCAAAAGGACTGTCTTACCTGTACGCGGAGGGGCGAGGATAATGCTGCGCTGGCCTTTACCAATCGGCGAGAACAAGTCCATGATGCGGGTGCTGAATTCTTTTTCGTTCCATTCGAGGTGAATTTTTTCTTCGGGATGGATCGGAGTCAAGTATTCAAAAGCCACGCGGCGGCGCATTTTGTCGGGTTCTTCAAAATTCACGCGGTCAATGCGACGCATCGAGAAGTATTTATCTTGTTCGCGAGGCGTGCGCACAAGACCTTCAATCGTGTCGCCAATCTTGAGGTTGAATTTGCGGATAAGATTCTGGCTGACGTAAACATCGTCCGTGCTGGTCTGGTAGTTCTGATCCGGCATGCGGAGGAATCCGTTGCCTTGCGGGGTGACTTCGAGAACGCCTTCCGTATAAATAATGTTGCCTTCGTTTTCGAGACTTTGCAAAATGTAGTTGAGGGACTGCTTGCGCATTCTGCGGAAGTCCACTTCTTTTTGTATGGCAAGTTCTTGAAGTTCGCTCATGGAGAGCTTGCGGAACTTGAGCCAGTTTTCTTTTGCCTTTTGAATAATCTCGGAACCCGGCGGCGGAAGTGTAGCCGAATCATCGACAAATTCTTCTTGCTGCTGGGAATTGCGATCGCGGCGGTTGTTCTTGTTGAACTTGTTGTTCTTGTTGAAACGGTTGTTTTGGTTGAACTTCCCGTTTTGATTGAAGCGGTTCTCGTCTTGATTTTCTGCGGCTTGACCTTGTGCGTTTCCATCTTGCTGCGGGACGTTCGGATCAGCTTGGACTGCCTGAATATCGCCAGAATTTGCAGATAAATCTGCGGATGCTTGCGGCTGAATTTCGGCACCTACATCGCTATTGCCGTTGCTGTCGCCATTGCTTTCGATAATGGACGGCGCGTCTTCATTTAAATTGGGTGTATAGGACGGTTCGCCTGTAAAAATCGGTTCAGAAATTGCATCCAAAGTTTCGACACCTTGCTGTTGCGCAAGGCGTTTTTCTGCGGCTTCGATCCCATCGACTGGTTCAACTTTTTCTTGAAAATCGAGTTCTAAATCAGGCTGAATCTTGGGTTCGGCGTTTTTGCGGGTCTTCGTTTTTGCTTTGGGCTTCACATTGTTCTTTTTGACGTAGCTGCGTTTTGGCTGCGGAGCTTCTTCTGTAATCTCGGGAAGCTTGTCGGGTGTCCCCAAGTATTCGGGAACGGGAATGCCCGTGCTTTCGGGATAAACGATATCCGTCAAAGATTTTTCTTGAGTATTTTGTTCTAAATTCTGATTCTTAGGTGTTCTGGGCACGATTGCGTCCTATAGATGAATATTTCAAAAATGAAATGAACTTTACAGTGAAAAGATAATGCGGGCTTGTAGCCCCATAAATTTTATTGATTAATTTAAAGTATTACGTCCCGAAATAGCGGAACGAGGTAAAAGATACATAAAATTTTTGAAAATGGCATAAAAAAATTTAATTTTTGAAAAATATTTAATTTCCGAGTTGTTGTTGCTAAAAAAATCCAATTCTAGAATTACTAGTAACTACCAACTATTAACTAATAACTAGAAAATGTCTATATTTGCGTCGTGGATTCTTTAAATAGAGTATATATAGCACTCGGAAGCAATCTTCCTGACCGCTCGGCGCACTTGAAAGCCGGGAGGGACATGCTTCGCCGCATCAGCGCTGGTGGCTGGGTCGAAAGCCCCATTTATGAAACGCCCCCTGTTGGCGCGGCTGGTCAAGGTCCTTACTTTAATCAGGTGGTGAGCTTTTGGTACGACGGGGATCCGGTCAAGCTGCTGTACTATTTAAAGGGTTCGGAGCTCATTCTTGGGCGTAAGGATCGCGGACATTGGAATTCAAGGGAAGTGGACTTGGATTTGCTGTTCTTTGGGCGTGAAGTTTGTTCTGGTCGCCCGACGATTCCGCATCCGCAGATTTACAACCGTCAGTTCGTGCTTGTCCCGCTTAACGACATAGCTCCGGACTGGGTGGATCCGAAGACGAACAAGGCTGTTCACGACTTGCTTTTGGAATTGCTCTCTAAAGAAGAGAAAATTCCATTCCGCGTAATAAATGGGGAGGAACCCTGATATGCTTTTGGACAAGAACATCCATTTTATGGCTATTGAAGGGACGATTGGAGTGGGGAAGACTTCGCTCGCGCGTGCCATTTGCGACCGCTGGAATGCGATGTTCATCGAAGAGAACTTTGCAGACAATCCCTTCCTCCCGAAGTTCTACGAAAACCGCTCGGCGTATGCGTTCCAGACGCAGTTGTTCTTTTTGCTGGACCGCTTTAAGCAACTCCAGAATTCTGCGTTGCAGAGCGACTTGTTCCACGATTTGCTGGTGAGCGATTACACGTTTGACAAAGACCGCATTTTTGCATCGTTGAACCTCAGCGAAAACGAACTAGCCATGTACGACCAAGTGTCGAACGCGTTGAATCACGATATCCGCAAGCCCGATTATATCATTTATTTGCAAGCCAGCGTCCCTACGCTTTTAAAACGAATCAAGGGGCGTGGTCGCACGATGGAAAAAGCCATTGACGGCAATTACTTGAGCGATTTGCAGGAGCGCTACGACCATCATTTTTGGCATTACACCGAAGCTCCTGTGCTGATTATCAATACGGACAACATTGACTTTGTCCATAACGAAAGCCATTTACAGTTGGTGCTCGACGCGATTGCGTCTTGCCCAAGCCAAACGACATATTTTGTACCAGAAGGTAAATAACCATGCAGATAATTAAGTCTATCGATTCCCTACGTCAAACGCTTGCTCCTCTTGCGAAGGAAGGGAAAAGAATCGGTCTCGTTCCAACGATGGGTGCTCTCCATGAAGGTCATGGAGCTTTGATCAAGGCATCCGTGAGCGAGTGCGATGTGACTGTTGTAAGTGTGTTTTTGAACCCCATCCAGTTCGGCAAGAACGAGGATTTGGACAAGTATCCGAAACGTTTGGAAGCCGATGCCAAGCTTGCAGAATCGATTGGCGCGGACTTTGTTTTTGCACCGTCTGTCGAAGAAATGTACCCCGATGGCGACCCGATGACGCTTGTTCGTGATGAACAGCTCGAAGGCATGTATTGCGGTGCTTACCGTCCGGGGCATTTCCGTGGCGTTTTGACGGTTGTTTCTAAGTTGTTCTTAATCTCGGGTGCGAACGACGCGTTCTTTGGCGAAAAGGATTACCAGCAGGTGTTCCTCATCGAAAAGATGGTGAAGGACTTGAACTTCAACATCAAGATTCACCGCGTGAAGATTGTTCGCGAAGAAAGTGGCCTTGCTCGTTCTAGCCGTAACGAATATTTGACGGATGAAGAACGCGCTCAGGCTCTTGGCATTTACGAAGGCTTGAAGGCGGCTAAGGCTGCTTACGAAGCTGGCGAACGCTGCGTTTCTAAGATTCGCGATGTTGTCGTGAGGTCGATTGTGGCTGCTCGCGGCGTGGTTCAATACGTTGAAGTCGCAAGCCAAAAGACTTTGCAAAAGTGCAACGGTGCCATTGGTCCCGATGACAAAACGGTGATTCTCGCCGCCGCATTCTTCGGCAAAACGCGCTTGATTGATAATATGGAGCTGAACTAGGTATTAGGTTTTAGGTATCAGGTGTCAGGTTACAAGGGGCATCTTCGATGCAGGGACTAGATACTAGAGAATAGCTCTGAATCCTATCGAGTTCTGTGGACTCTTCGGGATGACAAAATTCTTTCGTCATTCGTCTATAGCCCGCCGTGATGGCGGGCGTTCTTCGTTTGATAGCTACTCGTTGAAAAACTTTCGGTCGCTCTTGACTTTGTTCAAGAACTTCTTGTAGAGCTTGTTGTAAATCTCGTGGTTCTCGGGATTTGGCGTATAAGTGTTCGAAATCTCGATGTAATTGTGGATGTCTTCGAACTTGAGCTTGCCAAGCCCAATGGCTGCGATAGCCGAAGCTCCCAGTGCTCCCACGTATTGCGGGTGCTTGACCGTTTCGATGGTGTGGCCCGTGATGTCTGCAAGAATTTGTCCTAAGACGTTCAGCCTAGCAAGTCCGCCTGCGAAGCGGATCGTGTCGGATATTTTGCACTTGCTGGCTTGGCATTCGAGCAACCAGCGGAAGTGGAAGCAAATGCCTTCGACGACGGCGCGGAGAAGGTCTCCTCGGCTCGTTTCGAGCTCTATGCCAGAGAGCGTGCTGCGAATTTGTCCGTTTTCAAACGGAGTCTTGCAGCCGTGCAAAAAAGGCGTGAACAAAAGTCCGCGGGCTCCCGGAGAGGCTTTTGAAATCATCATCGCGCATTCTTCGTAGCTGTATTGCGTGTTGTCGATTTTACCAATAAGCTGCCTTGCCCAAGCAAAGCATTTGCCTGCCGTTTCTAGTTCACCGTACAGGTACTTTTGCGACGGGTTCGGCCCTTTGATCGAAATCATCATGACATCGGGCAACTGGATTTCGCGATTGACTACAGTGCAAACCGAACCAGAGGTGCCGCAATAAATGCTTGTGAGGTTCTTTTGCGTGTTGCCGCAACCGATAGCGACCATGGAAACGTCTCCAGCTCCAGCGATGACGGGAGTTCCTTCTTTCAAGCCCATCTGTTCTGCGACTTCTGCGGAGAGGCGACCGACGATGTCTGTGTTCTGGACGATTTCGGGGAGGTGTTGCTCGTCAATGCCGTAGGCTTTAGCCATCGTGTGGCTCCAGCCGGAGTGACCTTCGCGGCAATCGTTGAGCGCGGTGCAAAAAGCGGAGTCCTCTGTGCGGACGAACCTGCCGGTTGTCTTGTGGAGAAGGTAGTCGCCTACGTCGAGGAACTTGTGGACGTTCGCGAATTTTTCGGGTTCGTTCTTTTGCACCCACTTGTACTTCCAGATGGGGAAGTAGGCTCCGACGGGAACCATCTTGGTGTGGTGGAGCGCTTTTAAAAGTTTCCACACATTCAATCCGTGGATGCGGATTCCGTTGTCGAAGTAGTTCTTGAACTCCTGGTCGGCTCGCCTGTCGAGGAAAATCATGGGCGGTCGGACGACGTTCCCGAGTTTATCGACCAAGACTGTTCCGTTCATTTGCGAACAGAAACTGATACCCTCGATTTGATCGCTTGTAACGCCGTTGTTCTTGAGAAGCTCTTGGGTTCCGCGGCAAATGGAGTCCCACCATTCGTCGGCGTTCTGCTCAACGCCCCTTCCGTTCATGGTGCTCGTGTTGTGGGTTCCCATGACGGTCGCCCCCACGAATTCAATCTTGTCGGTGATTTTTGTAAGTGCCACTTTTATAAAGGACGTGCCTATGTCGTAAGTCATCAAGTGCATTTTTGATTCTCTATAAAAGTGTTTATAAAAACCTCATGATTTGAATACAATTATATAAAAAATTGCAGTCGCGTGGGGCTAGACGACTTGAAGCAGCAGCCCCTTGAGGTATTGCCCTTCGGGGAAAGCGGTGTTCACGGGGTGATCCATCGGCTGTCCGAATCGCTCGATAATTTGCACATGGCGGTGGGCGTCTGCGGCGGCATCGGCGATGATTTTCTGGAACAAGTCCATCTCCATAAGGCCGGAACAGCTGAACGTGGCGAGCATGCCGCCTTCGGCGAGGAGCTTCATCGCGAGCATGTTGATGTCTTTGTAGCCACGGGCACCTTTTTGCAAATTGTCCTTGGATTCCACGAATTTGGGCGGGTCGAGCACGATAAAGTCGAATGTCTCGGCTCGGTCGCGGCACTTGCGCAAATATTGGAACACGTCGGCTTCGACATGGGTCGCTTTCGCGGTCGCGAGCTTGTTTCGCATGATGCCTTCTTTGGCGAGCTTGAGCGCGTCTTTTGAAACATCCACTTGATACACGTGGTCGCAGCCTCCACGGAGGGCGTAAAGCCCGAATCCGCCTGTGTAGCAGAAGCAGTTGAGCATTTTTTTGCCAGCGGCGAGTTCGCCTACGCGTCGTCTAGCGTCGCGTTGGTCGAGGTAGTAGCCCGTCTTGTGGCCGTTTTTCACGTCGATGGGGAAGAGTATGCCGTTTTCGTTGATGATGACCGGCTCGTCGGGGACTTCGCCATAGACGACTCCCGTGCGGAGAGGGAGGCCCTCTTTTTTGCGGACTTCGGAGTCGCAGCGTTCGTAAATGCCTCGGCAGTGCGTTTTTTCGGCGAGCAGTTCGTAAATGATTTTGCGATTGACTTCGGCACCGGCGGCTAGGATTTCAACGGAGTAGATGTCTGCGTACTTGTCGATGATGCAGCCTGGAATGCCGTCGTTTTCGGCATTGACCAGTCGGAACGCGTTTTCTTTGTCGTTGACATCGAATCCGCGGCTTTTGCGCGACGCGATGGCGCGGTCGAGGATATCGCTAAAGAATTCACGGTCGATTTTGGCGCTTTTTCCTTCGTTTCCGAATACCCAGAAACGTCCCCGTATTTGGGATTTTGGGGAGTATGCCGCCAAGCCTAAAAAATCGCTGTGGTAGCTATAGACTTCGACAACGTCGCCTAATTCTGGTTCGCCTACGATTTCGTCGATGGCGCCGCTAAATATCCAAGGGTGGTAACGGAGAGCGGATTTTTCACGCCCTGCTTTGAGTGTAATCGCTTTCATGGATGTAAAATTAGAAATTTTTATTATATTATTTATGGTTACAGAGGGGGAGAACGTGGTTGTAAGTTTCTTTTTGAAATTTATAATTACTAGATTGAAATCCATGCTTATTGCACAACTGTCAAAGACTTATCGTATGGGGCTATGGAAAATAGTTGTCTTTTCGATGTTGTCTTTACTGTTGATGGCTTGCGAAGATGAGGGGAATTCGACTAGTAAGTCTGACGGGCTTAATGGCTCGCAGGTACAGCAGATTTTTAAGGGCGTTGTCCTAGAAATTAAGGGCGAGGCTAGTTTAAAACCTTTTGACGGGAAGTCAAGACCCCTGAAAGAGGGGCAGAGAGTCTTTGAAAAAAGCAAGCTTGTTTCGGAGGCTTCGTCTTCTGTCGTGCTTACTGTATCTGACGGTTCGGCTCTCAAGATGGATGGAAAATCCGAGGTCGAGCTGGATGCGACGGTAATCGAATCCATGAAGCGCAAAATCATGCTCAAGTTGCAGAATGGACGGCTTTTGTTCGATGTGCAAAAACAGGCCGTTAAGGATGAATTTGAAATCCGCACCGAAAAGCTTGCTTCGATAGTCCGTGGCACAGCCGGATTTATGGTGAATACCGATGGGCTTGAAGCGTCTTCGCTCAAGGAAGGTCGTCTGGAAGTTGTTTTGCCGAACGATTCGTTGACAGTTATCGCTAGCGGGCAAACGTTGATAGCCAATGCAAATGGAATGAAAGTTGTTTCGCTGATAAGTTCTGGAACGCAGTTCTTGGCGAGGGCTATTGATTCTATTGCGGGCGAATTTGCCTCGCATCATGGCGTTCGCGCGTCTAAGATTAGCTTGGATGAAATGGAATCCAAGCTTTTGAACTTTGACGAAGTTTATAAGAAAAAATCCGAAAGTTTTATGAAGCGGACTCAGGCTCAGTTTAAGCCTAAGTTGTTGAATGAATATATCGGTAAGCCGAGCGTATCGCTAGAGGCGTTGTTTATTCCTGGGGCGTATATCACGGTGATGGGCATTCGCGATACGGTTCCCGAAAACGGACTTTACAAACGGACGTTCAAGTGGGATGATTCGACTGCTTATGGTTCAAAGCATTTTGTTGTAAATTGCAGCGATGGCGAGGTGGAGTACATTTGCCATACGTGGAACACGAACTTTGTTTCGGCGAAGATGGCCGAGGTCTTGACGAAGGCGGATGAGCGTAAATCGGTTGCGGCGAAGGAATCTTTTGAACAACCGAAAAAGCTGAAGCCCGCTGTTGTGATTGAAGGTTCTGGACGCGAACGCATTCATGTTCTGCCCGAAGAAAGGGATATTCCGGCGACGCTTCGGTTTAGCATTGTTGGGCTTATGGGAGGTGATTTATCGCAAATTAAAACAATCACTCTCAAGCGCAAAGGTGCGGTTATTAAGGTCTTTAATGGCGACGAGTTGACCGAGAATTCGTTTAAGATTCCGATTCGATTAAAGCAAAACAGGATAGCTCATTTTGAAGTTGAGGTCGCGTTTAAAAAAGGAAAGAAAATCAAGGCGAAAAAGGTTTACGAGACCTACTGCTATTTAGACAATTACGAAAACGGCAAGAAGAGCAACCGTGTTTACGACATGACCGCAGAAGAAGAATATAAAAACGTCGTTTCCAAGAAATTGCTGAAAGACGAATAGTTTTTTTTATGCTAAATTTGCGCCCATGTTCGAATCACTATTCCAGAAATATCCTTTTTTTAGAAAGGTTCCCGCTATTCTTTGCATGGCAATTATTTTTAAACTTTCATCGATGACCGCTGAAGATTTTGAGGGGCTGCCTCATGTATGGGACAAGCTTGCCCATACATGCGAATACGCGACGCTTGCAGGATGCTTTTGCATGTGGTGGGCTCGCGGCAAGTGGTCGTTGAAGCCTTGGCTCAAGGTTGTAATTGTGATGCTCCTTGCTCTCGCCTATGGGTGCACGGACGAATTCCACCAGCTTTTTGTGGAAGGTCGCAGCTGCGACCCGATGGACTTGATTGCGGATTCGTTCGGCGGCTTTGTCGGCGGCTCGGTCTATGTGCTGATCGTGTGGATTTTGAACAAGTACGATCCGCTGCCGGTCAAGGTGAATGAGTAACGCGCTTCTGCTTGACATTCGTCCTTAAAATTTTGCGGATAAAATACTAAAATTCGCCGAGTAAAATAATTTCGCGTTTCAGCTGGATGCCGAATTTTTCGGCGACGACTTTTTGCACATGTTCGCTGAGTTCTTTGATGTCGTTTGCTGTTGCGAGGTCTGCATTTACGATAAAGTTTGCATGGACTTGGCTCACTTCGGCTCCGCCGATGCGATACCCTTTTAAGCCGGCTTGTTCGATGTAATAACCGGGGGCGATTTGGCTTGGCGTTTCGGTTGCGCCAATGACGAGTCTTTTAAACGTACTGCCTGCGTTGGGCATGGAGAGCGGTTGCGACTTGCGGCGCTTTTCCATGCATTCTTGCATTTCGCTTTCGAGGTTGTTTTGGGTTTTGCCGATGCTTTCGGCGGGCTTGAGTTGGAATGTTGCAGATAAGATAAATTCTGTATTGCCGCTTGCGGCTAGTTCTTGGAACTTGCTGTGACGGTATCCAAAATCACATTCGCTTGCAGCTCTTTTGTGCAAATTTCCGTTTGTATCGATGGTTTCGACTTCAATGCATGTCTGCGAAATTTCTTGACCGTAAGCCCCTGCGTTCATGTAAATTGCTCCACCGAGACTTCCGGGAATGCCTGCGAGTTTGTGAATGCCGGCAAGTCCGTTGCTGATGGTGTAGCGGGCGAGTCGGGCGAGCGGTGTTGCTCCCTTGACGCAAATCTTTCCATTGCCAAGGCTCGTGATTTCTGAGAATGCTTTGCCGAGCTGGACGACCATTCCGATGAATCCATTGTCTGATACGAGCAAGTTTGTGCCTTTGCCCAAAATAAATGTGGGAAGGTTCAGTTCTTTGGCGAACTGAAATGCTTGAACAACGTCTTGGACGGATTCTGCTTTGACGAAATATCGTGCGGGACCGCCCACTTTAAAGGATGTGTGCTCGCTCATCGGAACATTTTCTAGAATAGTCATGGTGAAAATATATATATTCTTTGCGTCATGACCGAAGAAGAGTTGAAACAATTTAAAGCTGCGTTGTCGATTACCGCTGTTGCTGCGGATTTGGGCGTACCTGTGGTGCGTGGACGCTGCAAATGCTTTTTCCCTCAGCGTCATGCTCATGGCGATCGGACTCCGTCAGTTTCTTTTTCCGAAGAACGCGGAACGTTCCGTTGCTGGGTTTGCGACGATGTTCGCGGCGATGTGATTTCTCTTGTTCAAATCGTAAAGAATTGCTCGTTTTTAGAGGCTTTGAACTGGCTTAAGGAAACGTATCATTTCTTGGTGCCGGGTGCAAAATCGTCGATGCAAAATCATGCGATTGCTCCGAATGCTGCTTCTGCGAATACTCCGATGCAGAACCATTCTGCAACGCAAAATGCTTCGCTTGTGGCGAAAGTTGCTGTGCACGAAGCGGCTTTGGAATACAATTCTCCAGAACCCGCGAAGGAGCTGGTAACCGAAGATGAACGCAAGAAGATTATCCTTTCGTTCCTTAAAATGTTGAGTCCTGTCGATAAGACCCCTGCGGCTGCGTATTTGGCTCGCCGCCGAATTTACAAGCCGATTTGGGATAAGATGCTCTTGCGGACAATTACAGATTACGGTGCGTTGAACAATAAACTCAAGGAAACTTATGATTTGGAAGTCCTCAAATATGTGGGGCTTTTCAGCGAAAAAGGGAACTTGAGGTATTACAAGCATCCGCTGTTTTTCCCGTATCTCGACACGAAACGCCGTTCCTGCTATTTTCAGGCACGAGCGATTGACAGTACTGTTGTGCCGAAGGAGTTGAATTTACGAGGAACGGTGCCGTATCCGTACAACGTATCGGCATTGGATCAAAAGCCGGGATGGGTTTATTTATGCGAGGGCGTGGTTGATACGCTCACGTTTTTGGGACAAAGTATTTCTGCGGTGGGAATCCCTGGGGTGCGTTCTTTCAAGACGGAATGGTTGCCGCTTTTCAAAAACAAGAGCGTCGTGCTTTGTTTGGACAAAGACGAAGCGGGCCGCAGTGGCACGGAGTATTTGCAGTCTGTATTTACTCAAGCGAATATTCGCACGGTGGTGCTCGGCGAAGGCTTGGAAAATTACGATAAAATAACGATGAAAGAAGGCGATGATATCAATTCATGGTTCGGCGGGAAGAAATGATGTGCCTACGGCACAGTTCTAAGTTTGGAGTTACTAGTTACTAGACTTTTTTCTCATGATTCTTTCTAGAAACTACTAACTATTAACTAGTAACTAAAGTTATACCCCTATCACTCTTGCGATTTCCTCCTCGTCCGTGATGCCAGATTCTACGAGCTTTTGGGCGTTGTCTTGCATGGTGCCGTCGGCGTAGGTTCCGTCGGGCAAGAGCAATTCGCAGACGATTGTTCTGCCGCTGTAACGCGGCGTGTTTTCAAGGGATGCTGTGCTGTCGGTTTTTCGTACGAGGCGTTGGGCGAATACGCCTAGCAACGCTTCGTCTAAAACGCTTTTGGGAACGTGCAAGTCTAAGAGTCTTGTGGCTGCGCCTTTGGCGCTGTTGGTGTGGAGCGTGCTTAGCACGAGGTGCCCGGTTTGGGCGGCTCGTAATGCGATTTGCGCGGTTTCGCTGTCTCGGATTTCTCCAACGAGAATCACGTCCGGGTCTTGTCGCAGTATGGAGCGTAAAGCGACCGCAAACGTAAATCCGCATTTCTCGTTTACAGGAACTTGGTTTGCTCCTTGGAGTTCGTATTCGACAGGATCTTCGATGGTGGTGACGTTGATTTTTTTCTGGATGATTTCGCGGAGCCCTGCGTAAAGCGTTGTTGTTTTGCCGCTTCCTGTGGGGCCCGTGACGAGGAATAAGCCTTGTGGAGCACTGAATATTTTTCGGATGTGTTGGAGCGTTTTTTCACTAAAGTTGAGGTCGGCGAGTGTCTCGGCGGTGTCGGTTGCGGGGAGCAAACGCAGTACGCATTTTTCTCCGTTGCAGATGGGGATGGTGCTTAATCGGACGTTGACTTTTTGACGGAAATCTTCGAATGCAAAACTTCCGTCGTGGGGGAGGCGGCGTTCTGTGATATCTACGTTCGCCATGACTTTGAGGCGGATGAGCGTGGGTTCGGCTAGCCAAACGGGGAATGTCCGGTATTCTGTCAAAAGTCCGTCAATGCGGAACCGCGCGCGGAGCGAGTCTGCCGTGGGTTCTAAGTGAATGTCGGTCGCTTTTTTTTGCAAAGCTTTGCGGATTAAGCTATCGACAAGGTTGATGACGGGCTCCGATTCCCAAGACGAATTTCTCGAAACATTCAAGTCTTTGAACAAGTCTTCGTCGTCCATGGATTCGCCGTGATTTTGCAACAGGCGTATTTCTGTTGGCGTTTTTTGTTCAGGGATAACACGTTGTCGCGTTATGAATCGGATTTTTTCGAACAAAAGTTCATCGTTTGCGTTTGGTACTGCAATTACCCCATTGTCCATAATTGCAATCCCGTTTTTCTGGCACCATTTTTTTGATAAGTTTATTGAGTTCATCTCTGTAAAATACAATTAAAAATATCGCAAAATCATAACCTTGCAAATTTTGCAAACAACCGTTTGCGCGAGTGTCGCAAAAACA
>CAMZGI010000022.1 GCA_947306305.1 uncultured Fibrobacter sp. | reverse complement strand
ATAAAAAGGAACCCAATCAAAATTCAACGATTCTGCCATAAGGCCTCCTTACAGTGTAAATGTCTAAGGTTTCGTGTTTTCAAATACGATTCCATCAACAAAAAGTGACAAAATACAGCTACTCATTTTGCGTAATAAAAATTGGCCATAATATGGTAAAAAACTAATCCACCGTCATGGTTACTAACCGCAATTTTTACGCCAGCATTATTCGAAGGCAATTCATTTGTAGATCTTTTTTGATAACCAGATGGATAGTTGGCACTATCAATTTCGGTTTTTACAGTATTCCATGATGCTTCAAAATCTTGATCAACATCAAAATAAATTAAATCAAAGATATATTTTTTTGACGGGTCATAATTAAGTGTTTTTTCTATATGTTTTTTTCGCTCACTAGAACCTCTACTAAATTTAACAGCTTCTATCACAATTGAAAAATCATTCAAATTAATTTCCAGATCGATTTCTCCAGCATTTACACCACTAGAAGATTTCCCACTTCGATCTTGGTTTTCTAGTTTATAATCCAACATTGACAATCGGCTATTAATCTCTATTTCTAGTAAATCCGATATATTATCTTCAGAAAGATTGTTTGCCGTAATTTTCTTAACCATATCTATCTTTTTTAATATTTTGTTTAATGCATATTTTATTTCATTTAGCACATATGTTCCGATATCAGCATTATGCAGGTTTATCTTTCCAGGAAGAACACTAAACCTATAATCATCCGGCAAGCACAACATCTGGCAATACGTATTCTGATACTCTCTTACTATTTGATTAATCGGTAAAAGAGAAGACAGTTCCTTATATTCATCACCGCTACAAGTTGTGCTATCTATATTTTTATATATAGCTAAAGCGTGACCGACCATATTTTTATCGATTAAGCACTTTACAATCGGAGCGGCAAAAGAAAAATCTTCCCTTAACGGTTCATCTAAAGTTTCAAAAAAACAATAAGCCATATTAACATCCTTTTTTAGGATGTATAATTCTAATTTTCTATATAGCAACATTTCCGCATATTCTTTGGCGTTCCCTAATTCTTGCGTAATTCGATTAATCAAGGAGTCTATTGCTTTTTTATCAACATCCTCACTCACAACAAATGTTTCAACATACAACTCATAGCATTTGTATTTTTGTATATCTGGAAATTTCGTTATCAAATCTCTTAAACAACGAATAGATGAATGTAAATGTTTTGAATTCTCTTCAGTTGAGTTTTGTTGCCATATATTAAAATGAACAAGAGCTAGATAGAACAACCTTTCAGACTCTATCTTTTCTTTACATCCAGCAAGAGGACCAAGCCTGTCGTCATATGGAAATACGTATTTTCCTAGGCTTTCTAAATCATTTTCTTTATACAATCGAAAAAGATTCAATAATTCTATTCGATATGTAAATTCATTAACAACACCTTTTAGCGTTCTCGCTGCTGTAATTTCATTCAATCGAGTAAATAATAATTTTTCAAATTCCTCGTCAATCCTTGAATCCGCCACATTTGCTGCAATATCTATAAATTCAAGAAAATTATAAATTTCATCAATTTTTGGAGTAAGATCATGATTCGCAATGTAATCTTTAATCAACACACGTCCTTTTTCGTAATCAATTAGATTGTATGCAGAAAAAAGTATGCTGATATTTCCTTGTTTTAGAATCATTTTTATCAGTTTTTCTTGATTATCAGAACTGAAAGAGTTTGAAACTTCTATGAGTAAAGGAAAAATCGCTAAACTGGAGTTTCCATCATAAGACTTTTCATACGAAAAAACAAAAATATCTACACTTTTTGCAGAAGCATCATCAATGAAACAATTATTCAATATTTGAATAATTGTATTTTCAACATTCCTGTTATTTTGACGATACGCAATACATAGTGATTTTAGATAAAATTTATATAAATCAACATTGTAAGTTTTTTCATCAGAAGACAGGTCTTTAGATTCGACAGGAATAATAAAACTATTATGAATTAAAATGTCAAAATCATTTAACTTTTTTTGACTTATAAGGGATTGATAAAATAACCCCCAATTGTATTCTTCCATTATTTTATATTCGTTTGAAATATAACGTTCTTTATTTTCTAAAACATTTGCTTTATACAATTCACAAATCGAATTGACTATAAAATCTATGGATTCTTGATTTTCTTGTATATTTGCAAAATCAAGAAGATTGAAAAGAAATGTAAATTGTTCAATACCAATTTTTCGGCAAGTAGGAAGTATAATATCTTTTTCTCGTAGGAACACGTCAACGAAGTTTTCTAATTTCACATGTTTTGTTTTACGAATTAATTTTTCAAGTTTCTCAATATGCAATTTATATATGTTTTTTTTCAAAATAGCATCATCTATACGGCGATCAAGCGTATTTTGATATTTGCCTATATACATTAAAAATCGTGAAAAATCCTGAAAGTCTGATAAAAAAGCGAAAGATTTCCTTTCTATAAAAGACGACACACACTCTTGCAATAGTTTCTTGATTGAATCTCGTTTTATTTCATTTGACGTGTGAAAATATGCATCAAGACAAGCATCTATAAAAGTAAAATAAAAAACTAAGCCATAATCTTTTTCTGCAATAAATTGAATTAAATAACCAGGACGCTTGTTTTTTATATACCCAAGTAACGTAAACAAAACATATGGTCTTTTTTCTCTATCATTAATTAATAATTGTATATTTTTATCATACTGATTGGTATAAACCAATGATAGTAAAGGGAGTGTATACAACTTTCTATAATCATTTGATACGAAAGCATCTCTTGATTCGGAATTATAAGTACACCACATCAAAAAATAATCATTACAATTAATTGCTAGGACGCTTTCTTTGTTTTTTAGGAAAAGATCCGTTTCGTATCTTCTATGTGTTTCCATATCACATAGAAGCTTTTTATCTTCATTTTTTTCATCAAGTTTTAAATCAGATTCCGCTTGTAGCTTTTGAACAAAAAATTTTACAGCATTATCTTGTTCATCACGATCTAACAATTGAATAAAATCAAAACCAAAAAAGTGTTCTGTCAACAACAGCCATTTCTTCATTCCTATGTCATTTATTGATTGTCCATTAAATATTATTTTCCACAAATAAGCTACAACTTTTTGTGAATCAACATTATTTGATAGATAAAAAGAATTATAGCAATACAAATATTCGTTTATTTTATCAAAATGTAGCAAATCAAACATTTCGCATTCTGATGGCATTTGCAAATGTATTTCAGAAAATTTATGATATATTTCTTGATAAGCATATTCTGTTATTACAAATGGTCTGGAATCTTCATAGCTATATTTTGTTATAAGATAGCCTAAAAAAAGCAGCTCATTAAACAAAGCTTCATTTTTGTATTGCTCTCGAACATCTTCATGTTCATACATTTTAATTGAATGTCCTGAAACTAAGCTTGGTATTTTCACCTCACCAAATACAAATCGAATAAAGAAGTTTGCCACAAGCACTTCTTTTTTAACATTTGTCCCGTTAGATATATTATATTGTAGGATTTCTTCTTCTAATTTTTTCTCATTTAATTGTAGCTCAAGCTCTGATTTATATAGCAAATGAGCAATAAAAAGAGATTTATTCCAAGTTAGTTCGTCTTTTTGGTCTTCTTCGGCGAGATTTTTTTTATTGTTACCGATTAAAATTTTATTGGCAACATCAGCCAATTCATAATGAGAGTAATAATTCATAATTCATTTATCCATTTTCATTAATATTCTTGTCATTAAACCCTAAAATGACATACAATCATTCTTCAAATGCATCTTTCAAAATGCTTTGCATGAGTTGTTTGGTGGTGGTTTCGCGGGTGGCGATTTGGGTTTCGAGTTGGGTGATGGTTTGTAGGTGTCGTTCTACTCGGGCGACGATTTCTTTTTGTTCTGCTAACGGAGGGAGTGGTAGTGGAACTTTTTTTATCTTTTCTACAGACATATGTATGATAAAATCACCCGTTGCTATTTTCTTCTTTATATTTGTAAAATACAAAGATGTCATATAAAAAGATAAATAACAAGGTTCCTGAGAGTGATTGGTCCAAAAAGCTAAATCTCCACTTGCAGCAACAAAATTATCGCCTAAATAAGCCGCAGCTTTTGCAATATCTTGCCGATTTTCGCCAGTTAAAGTAAAAATGACTGATTTACTTCCAAACTTTTTACTTTTATCAAACAAATCCTTCTTTATAAAAGATTTTGCATCTGAGAATGTTAAATCGTAAGTTGTGTATAACTCACCATAACGAACACACGGCAAACCTGATTCAACCATATCAGATCTCTTTATGCCTGAGCCGCGATATATTTCTCCAACATCTCCTAATCTTACCCATTTCCAGTTGGTTGGGATTTCAAAGGGGATTTCGTCTTTTGTGATGGGAGTAACGGTCTTTTTGGAACTTTTGGTTTCCGATTTTTCGGCTTGGATTTTATCAAATAAAGCTTGGGCGTCGTAGTCGGGGTTGCCTTTTTGGACGGGGTGTTGTTTACGCCAATCTGCGGTGAGTTTTCCTTCTATGGCTTCTTGAAGGATGTTCTGGCGGAGTTGTCTGACGTAGGATTTTTGTTTTTCAATTTCTTCTTGCAACCGATTAATTTTGCAAATCATTAAATTCATTTGATTTACAAAGTTTTCTTGAAAATCTATTGTAGGGCAATTGATTTCATAATTAAAAAACAAATCTTTTTGCAATCTGATTCTCTGAGTTTCCCCCATACTTGCTTTTCGGCAAACATCAAGAAAAATAGGCGTTTTTGTCACCCAAAAGAAAAAATCCTTTTTTACTACAGACTCATCTATTTCAAAATACCAGAAATCATTTGTTACAACTGCTCCGTCTAATTCATTCGGAACAATGCCGAATGCCCCATTTCGAGCATCAATGCCAGAAAGAATAAAATCACCTTTTGACACCTTATACATTTTAGATTGTATTTCGGAGCCCAATTTTTCACATCTAAGATCAACGCCCTTGTGATACAAACGCACTGTGAGCAGTTTGTATTTTTCATTGGGTTTTATTTCGATTGAATCTTTTTTACGCTTTAAAAAACCGCCAATCTTTACTTTCTTCCATTCGCTCATATCAACCTGCACTCACATCAAAAGCCAAAGACTGTTCATTAAATTCCGATTTTAAATTAATCTTTAATTCGGGCATTTTATATAACACATGATCACAAATTTTATTATGGAAAGAGACCAACCACAAATATTTTTTCAGAATTTTCAGCCTTTTCGCTTCTTCGGTTTCATCATTTGATGACTGACAAAATTCATCTATCTTCACTTCTACAAAATCTTTGTGTTTTTTCAAAATAACGAAAACATCTCTAAGACATTCTGGCTTGTATATCGGTTTGCGTTGGTGCCCTTCTCTAAGATTTTTTTCTAATTCTTCATAACTCCCTACGGGTTCTATTTGTGAACCGTTTTGGGGAAACGGTATCCATGCGTCATAAGACATGATGTAATTTAAAAATGTCTTATCATCAACATCTTTCACTAACAAATCCTGGCAAGATGCATCAACCAAGCTTTTAAAAAGGCCGTTTTGCATTTTAAATGAATCTAATTCATTCAGAATACAATCAGCTACAACAATCCTTGGATAAACGGCAGTACTTTCAAGTTCGACAGCATCAATCAAAGCCTTACCACCAACAAAATCATTCGTCAAATATAGAGGGCCCTTTGTTATTCCTCCACGAACAATCAATTGATAGCCCTCAAAAAATACACGTTGTATAGTAGCCACCAATCGCAAAAAAGACACTAAGGATAATGTTGACAAAGTGTCATTCGTATTCTTACAGCAAATTAGGACATTGTCTGAAAAAATTTTGTATTCAATTTTAGGCGTTTCTTCGGTTAAATTATCTATTGGGGTATTAACAATCGATACAATATCTTTCATCATGCCAATTGAAAATTCAATCGCATCAACAAGCTTTGCCGAAACATCCCCTGACTTTTTAAAGGCATCCTTATACCCTAAAACATCAAAGTAAGCTACGTAATATTCAGAAAATTCCATCCAGTACCCACAACCCTATTTTCTTTTATTACGTCTATTTTTGTGCAAAATGGGCCCAAGTTTATCTTCAATCTCACTCGTTTCCGGGAATACATTTTTTACAGCCGGAATAATGTTTGTTAATTCGTAAGTTGAAATACCAACAGGCTCACGGCTGTTTTCTACAGTCCACTGAGCAACCACATCGTTTTTTTCGCTACAAATCAAAAGGCCTATAGTATCCTTGTCAACATCATCTTTTATAAGATGATTTACTGCATTACAGTAAAAATTGAGTTTACTTACAAACTCCGGTTCAAACTTGACGACTTTCAACTCTACAACAACATAACGACGTAATTTAAGATTATAGAACAGCATGTCGCATTCAAATTCGTCGCCATTGACAACAAAAGGAACATGACTACCCACAAAAGCAAAACCAGTACCCAGTTCCAACAAAAATTTTATGAGGTTTTCTTCTAAAGCCTTGTGCAAGTCGTTTTCTTCATAGTCCTCATACAAGGTCAGAAAATCAAGCTTGTATGTATCTTTTAGGATTTGCCTTGCACATTCACTATCATTTTTCGGCATCGTTAGCGAGAAATTATTTACCGTATTTCCTTGAGTCTCGAAAAACTTTGTTTTCATCATGTTTACGAGCATAGCCCGGCTCCATCCATTTTCTTTGGTTTTCTCTATAAAGAACAGGGCTTCTTCTATGCTTTTGGACCGCGTGAAAATTTCCACGTGATGACGCCAAGGAATGACAAATAGCGTTTTTTCCAATTCGTCACCAAGTTGGTGACGAATTACAGAATCTGGAGCAAGCAACAACATTTTTTCAGTATAAAACTGATAAAAACGCTTCATATATTTTAAATTCGTTTCTGAAAATCCCTGAGCATCTGGAAAATCAGAGCGCAAATCTCGACTCAATTTTTCAAAAAAGCGGCTTCCATATTGCGCATCCATTTTTTTATTGGAGATATCTTTGCCAATATTCCAATACAATATGAGCATTTCTTCATTTACAGCAATGGAAGCTTTTATCTGAGCAGACCGAATATTCGCCTTTAATTGACGAAGCCAATCACGATATTCATCATTCAAAACTTCAATAGGATTTCTTTTATTTGCCATTAGAAAGTCCCTTTCTTAAATCGTTCAGCAATTCTTCGCTTGCCTTGAAGGATTCATGGAGTTTCTGCATGAGTTCGGCAGAGGTATATACGGTTTCTTCTTCGGGGACGGTGGGGTTCTTGATGTCGAGATTGTAGCCGTTCTCTTCGAGTTCCTTTATCGAGACTTTCCAGGCGACATCGGATTTCTTGCGTTTGTTCCACCATTTTTTGAGCGGTTCGAATTCGGATTTCTGGATAGGCTTGGTCTTGGAATACGCCTTCATTCCTTCGGGCACCTTGTGCTCGTAATACCAGACATCCTTGGTCTTTTCGCCCTTGGTAAAGAAGAGCATGTTGGTCGCGACGCTTGCGTAGGGCTGGAAAACGGAATTGGGCAGTCGCACGATGGTGTGTACATTGCACTGCGTCAAAAATTCTTTGCGGATGCGTTCCTTCACGCCGTCACCGGTAAGCGAGCCATCGGGCAACACGATTGCCGCGCGGCCACCGTCCTTGAGGTAACGCATCATCAGGAGTAAGAAAAGGTCTGCACTTTCTGTGGTACGGAAAGAGGCGGGATAGTTCGTCTCTACGCCATCGCTGACGGAAGCACCGAAAGGCGGGTTTGCCAAGATGACATCCACGCGGTCTTTGGGTCCGATGCTTGTGTATTCACGGTTCAAGCTGTCGGTGTAAAGGATGTTCGGCACTTCGATATCGTGCAAAATCAAGTTCGTCACGCAGAGCATGAACGGAAGTGGCTTGAATTCCTGCCCGCGAATGGTCGCGTTGAGCGTTTTCAAGTCTTCTACAGAATGAACATCTTGCTTGCGGATGTTCTCGATAGCACAGGTCAGGAATCCGCCTGTACCGCAAGCGGGGTCAAGCACGCGTTCGCCGAGTCGCGGGTTCACGACTTCCGTCATGATTTCGGTGATGGCTCGCGGGGTGTAGAATTCACCGTAATTGCCAGCACTCTGCAGGTCTCGCAACAAAGTTTCGTAAATGTCGCCAAACAGGTGGCGGTCTTCGGACACATTGAAGTCGATTTCATTGAGTTTATTCACCACCTGACGAATGATGGTGCCGTTTTTCATGTAGTTGTTGATGCCGTCGAAAATGTCGCGAATAAGGATGGCTCGCTTGTTGCCAGTAGAAACGTCAATCTTTTTCAGGCCGGGAATCAACTTGTTGTCAACGAATTCTTGCAAGGCGTCGCCCGTCATGCCTTCGCTATCGGCAGCCCAGTTGCGCCACTGCAATTTTTCGGGGATTACCGACTTGTAGTCGTCATCCAAGAGTTCCATTTCGGAATCCTTGTCGTCGATAATCTTGAGCGTAATCATCCAGCCCAGCTGTTCAATGCGCTGCGCATCGCCAGAAACACCCTGGTCTTTTCTCATGATGTTTTGCAGGGTCTTGATAATTCCACCGATGTCGGCCATTAGGCTACTCCTCTATAAATTTCATTTTCCAGTTCACGCACCGCCTTCAGGTAGTCTTGCTTGGTGCCGAACAGTTCAACAATTTCTTTTGGGGTTCCAAATTTAGTAATGGGGTCCACTTTTAGGACTGCAGTATCTTCGATATTTCCGATACCCTCTTCGGCATACTTGTCCAAAAGGGCTTCCAGAACGGCACGCGCCTTGTCGCCATACTTGGTAAAGTAATTGCGTTTGCGGACGTTTTCGGCTCGTTCCTTGCGTGTGAGAGCCGGGGCGTCGTATGCGATATGGCAAATCAGGTCGAAAATATCCAAGTCCTTTTTTATTTCTTCTTGCAGGTTTTCGGCGATAATTCCCTGTTTTTCAAGTTCCTCGATAATCGCCTTTTTCTTATCCGCATTGTTCCATTCTTGCAAGAAGGTTTGCAAGTCGCGATAACGGTCTAAAATGCCTTGACGGGTAAATTCGCGGAGCGTAGTCGTAATGAGTTTGCCCGAGGGGTCGAGGAACTCCTTACGCTCATTTAATATTGTTATCGGAACTCCCGCTACATAGACCTTTGAAGGCTTGTCCGCCACTTCTCCACCAGGAGGATTAGGTGTAGGATACGGCGGTTTTTCCGGGAAGACAACTTCACTGCCCGTAACTGGATCAATCAGGTCTTCGGGAGCATCACCAGCCGTTGAACTATCCGCAGGAATCGGGTCATTTGGCTTGACTTCCTTAATGCGAATGGCCTCGCCGTCAAAAGCCGGATCCGAGAACAGGTTCGTCACGTTACGGAAATCCATTATCGTGAAGTAGAGTTTATCATATTCTTCATAAACTCTTGTTCCACGGCCGATAATCTGTTTGAATTCGGTCATGGAACCGATATTAGATTCCAGTACGATGAGTTTGCAAGTCTTTGTATCAGAACCAGTACTCAATAGTTTTGAAGTAACGGCAATAACGGGGTAAGGCTTTTCTGGATTCTTGAAATCATCAAGCTTTAGCCGACCTTCTTTGTCGTCGCTGGTGATGCGCATAATGTACTCGTCAGACTTTTCGTGCCATTCGGGCGGAGCGGCTTTCCAAAGTTCATCACGCATGCGACTAGCATGTTCCTGGTCAATGCAGAAGACAATGGTTTTTGCCATGGGGTCGTTCTGCTTCAGGAATTCTACAATCCTGCGGGCAACAATCGGCGTGCGGTCATCAAGCACCAAGTTGCGGTCAAAATCTTTCGTATTGTAAATGCGGTCTTCAACGATGTTTCCGTTCTTGTCGCGTTTACCTTTTTCAGGCCGCCAGCCTTCTAGGTCCACATTGATGCCAATACGCAAAACCGTATAAGGAGCAAGGAATCCGTCATCAATCCCCTGCTTCAAGGAATAAGTGTAAATCGGGTCACCGAAGTATTCCGAAGACGATATGTCTTTTGTTTCTTTCGGTGTTGCAGTCAAACCAATGTGGGTCGCGCTCTTGAAATAATCCAGAATTTTTCGCCAAGCGCTATCTTCGGCAGCACTCCCGCGGTGACATTCGTCAACAACTACCAAATCGAAAAAGTCGGGTGAGAATTCCCTGTATGCGTCGGCATCTTCATCGTAATTTGTAAGCCCCTGATACAGAGCCAAATAGATTTCATAAGCCTTATCAATCTGCTTATGGCGGACAATCGTCATTTTGTCCTTGAAAGGCTTGAAGTCTCCACGCTTGGTTTGCGTAATCAGGTTATCGCGGTCAGCAAGGAAAAGAATTCGCGGGGTCTTGCCCGGAACCTTGTTCTTTGTCCAACCACTTTTCCACAACCGCCAAATGATATGGAATGCAGTAAGCGTTTTTCCGGTACCGGTAGCCATTACCAAAAGGATTCTGTCTTGCCCTTTTGCAATTGCCTCTACCGTGCGATTGACAGCGATCTGCTGATAATAACGCAGACGATAACCTGAACTATCGACATAATAATCTTGTGTAGCCGTGGATTCTGCTTCTGGAGAGTCGATACCTTTGTATCGCTTGTAGCAGGCCCAAATTTCTTCACTCGTCGGGAAATGATCCAGGTCGCGTTCTTCAACTGCGATAGGATTTCCTTGACCATCTTTCGGACCGCAGTTTTCACGATAGCGAATCGAGAACGCATCGCCATTACTGCTAATCGCTACGGGAATATCCAGAGTCTGCGCATAAGAAAGAGCCTGTTGAATGCCGTCACTTACATAGTGGTTGTTATCCTTTGCCTCTACCACGGCAATCGGCATATTCGGCTTGTAATAGAGAATGATATCCGCGCGCTTTTTTTGCCCGCGCACGACGGTCTTGCCTTTCACAAAAATTCGACCGTCTGTGAACGAAACCTCTTCGCGAATTTGCGTATCAAGACTCCACCCAGCATTCGTTATGCCGGGCAAAATGAACTTGCTGACAATGTCGCGTTCGGAGAGGTCTTTCTTATTCACTTCCATGAGATACCTTGTTTGCAAATATATATCAAAAATGGAGTACGGAATATACGGAATTAAGGTGATAAAGGCAAATTTCAGAGAAATTCGCGCGTGCCTATTGACAAACTGTTTTTTTGAATCTATATTTAGTGCACAAGTGTATAGTCTTTGGTATTTTTGACGCTTGTATGCCAGAGGAGTTGACGATGAAGAAAGATGTTGCGGCCAGTGCGGCCGGGGCCGTCGCGCCGAAAAGGCCGGAATTTTCCCTGATAGACGAGGATTTGCTCAAGTCGCGAATGTACTTCGTTCTATCCGCTAAGGCTCGGTCATGCCAATTCAAGCAAGCTTGATTGTCGCGACACTCGCCAATTGCGGATTTTATACCATCCGCGGGGTAAAGGTGATGCTCGATGCCGATTTGGCGGAGATTTACGGGTATTCGACCAAGTCTTTTAATCAGCAGTTCAAGAATAATATTGAAAAATTTGACGATGATTTTCGGCTCCAGTTAACGAGGACGGAATATCGCGAAATTCTAGGGTCAAAATTTTTGACCCTAGAACAGGGAAAATACTCAAAAAACAGTCCCTATGCCTTCACGGAGCAGGGCATCTACATGCTCATGACGGTTCTTAAGGGCGAGCAGGCGACCGCACAGAGCAAGGCCCTTATCCGACTTTTCAAGCAGATGAAGGACTACATTGCGGCGGAAAATGCACCAGATGTTTCTGCGGGGATGGTCGCCCTGGCGACGCAGACGAGCCAGAACACGCGGGATATCGCCGAGATTGCCACGGATGTCCGCACTCTTTCTAACAAGGTGGAACGGAACGAGAGTTTTCTCCAGAAGGTCATGGCAAATTTCATCGACCCGAACACTTTTAAGCATTTTTTGATTCTGAACGGGTAGCGGCTTGAGGCCGATGTCGCGTACACGCAAATCTACGGCATGGCGAAGAAGTCGGTGCTGATTGTGGATGACTACCTGGATGTAAAGACACTCGACTTGCTGCGGTGCGTGGCGAAGGGTGTTTCGGTCAAGTTCGGAGCATCAAGCCAATTCAGGCTCTCGGCAACGGGGCGAAAAGCCTTGTACTGCAATTCGAGAATTTCAGGAACATCTTGTATGGTCGCGATTTCTAGTTTCATCTGATTTTCAAGATAAAATTTCGTGACGCCACTGTCAACAATGTTATATTTCGAAAAGGAGAAACCCGCTAAAGATGGCGGACAAGTAATTATGCCAATCACATACAAAACAATTCATGATTTTTCGGAGCAAGATTTAAAGGATTTATTCCTTTCGGTAGAATGGTCTTTGGGTCATTTTCCAGACAAACTCGTCATTGCGATGAAGAACTTCAAGACGGTCGTTTCAGCGTGGGACGGCGACAAGCTCGTCGGCATGATTTGTGCGATGGATGACGGCATCATGAATGCGTATGTTCATTATTTGCTTGTGCGACCGGAATACCAAGGGAAAGGCATAGGCAAAGCTCTTGTCGAAAAAATCAAGGATGTGTACAAGGACTACTTGCGTATTGTCGTCGTGGCATACGACAAAGAAATGGACTTTTACGAATACTGCGGATTCAAAAAAGCAACTGATGCAAGCCCGATGTTCATCACAAGCTTGTGGACGTAAAGAAGAACATTCCCAAAAGCACAAAGGCGACTCCGGAAGGGATGGCTACGCTATTGAAATGTGGTGATGCCGGAACAGGGTCCGGCATGATAAAAGCAAGCGAGAAGCGTTCTTAAAGACTTTGTCCTAACTCAAATGCTTTTTGCAGCGAGTCACCGTTCTTGACATCGCCTTTGTCTTTTGCGCCACGCACAAGTACGCGACCGACATCTTCCATCTTGAAAAACTTGAGGCAGAGTCCGTACTGCATGATGATGCTGTCGAACAGTTCCAGGAGCGAGGCGGCACCCACTAAAAGCAGAGCCGTTTTGTGAATGTGAAACGTGTCGCGGATCGGATTGTGGAAACGGTCGATGACGGTTTTGAGCTGGGCACTCAAGCCATAGAAATACACCGGCGAAGCAATCACGAGCATTTCGGCCTTGGCCATCTTTTCATAGACGATTTGCATATCGTCTTTTTGACAACAGGCATGATCTTCGCGGCGGAAACACCCATTGCACCCCATGCAAGGATTGATTTTGTAATCGTGAACAGAAACCACTTCGACATGGTGCTTTGGCGAAGCCCCCTTGACGAAAGCATCCACCAACAAATCGGTATTGCCGCCCTTGCGCGGGCTCCCTGAAAGAACAAGAATATTCATGCGACTCCCATAAAACGGTACAGTTTTACCATAATTTATAAAACGCAAATAGAACTGCTTTGTTTTACATTCTTTGTGGTTATATTAATGAAGACAAGGAGCCGTCTATGAGAAACAAAATCTTGCCTTTCAGCCTTATATTATTGCTCCCGACAATGCTTTTTGCCGATATCGTGTGGCAAGGGAAAAGAGTCCAAGCTTGGCCCGAAGAAGCTAGGCCCAAATTCAATGCATCTCGCCCTGCACTTTTGAAAACGACGGCGATCACGACGCAGAGCCACTATGCCGCCCCCAAGGGGAAAATTTACAGCTTAACGCTCCTTGTTGATTTTTCTGACAAGGCAGCCCCTGTTACGGTCAGCGAAGTCGAAGACTGGCTGAACAAGGAAGGTTTCAACAGGGATGGCTGCAACGGCTCCGTTCGCGACTATTACTTGGACGTTTCTAACGGGCAGCTTGACCTGACAAATGAAGTCTATGGCTGGTACCGTGCCAAACACCCTAAGTCATGGTACGAAAACTTGCCGGGATATACGGGCTCCGATTCGCTCATGAAAGAAGTGTTCGCGTATTTCGATCCGCAAGTGGATTTTTCACGATACGACAACGACAAAGACGGAACGACCGAAGCTATCAACATTGTGTATGCCGGCGCCGGGCAAACTTGGGGACAAGGGTTGTGGCCCCATTCGGGATGGTCCAACGAAAAACGCGACGGCGTCAAATTGACGCACCATCAGATGACAGACATGCCGGGCAAATTTTCCATTTACGTCTTTGTGCATGAAAGCGGACACATGATTTTTGGCTGGCCGGACCTTTACTGGTACGGCGACTACTGCACCATGGGAAATCGAGCCAACGACTTGAACCCTGTCGCCATCAATGACTTTTACCGTGCCGACCAAGGCTGGATTCCTTTTGTAGATGTGACTAGCGACGACGTGAGCCTTGAAACGACCAAGCCGGGCGAAGTCTGCTACCGCTATAAAAATCCAGCAAGGCAAAACAAAGAAGGATTGGTATGGTCTTATGTGCGCAATACGGGCCGCAATAAAGCCCTTAAAGGCAGCGGGCTTTTGATGCAGCACTACGACTTTTCGATTGAAGGCAACTCCGCATCGAATAAACTTGGCTTAAGAATTGTCCGAGCCAATCACGAAGAACCCTCTCTCAACGGCGACGACGACAAATGGCCTAAACCCGGTAGCAAAGCAGACGTATTCTTCAATAGCAGCACCTATTCGGAATTTTCGGACGAGACCTATCCCGCCATCACTTGGTACAACGGTTCCAAAACAGGGCTCTCCATCACGAATATCGGAGCACCGGGCGAAACGCTCACGTTCTGCATCGGCAAAAACTGCCCAGCCGAAGTTCAATCGTCTTCGAGCACATGGAGTTCATCTGGCACGCAAAATCCGCCAAGCTCTAGCAGCCAAGCCGAGATCAAAATCCAGAAAATCGCATTTGATGTTCCGCTGACGCTAGACAACAACTATGGCTATGCCACGCTCGACTTGAAAGGCGACGACGTCGCTAAAGCATTGGGCATCCCGCAAAGTGAAATTGCAGATAAAGTTGATTTTTACGGTGTGGAGCCTGACGGGACACTCAATAGCCGCACCACCGGCGAAGGCACCGGGCATTGGTTTGACAAAGACGGGAAAATCGTCGCTTGGGACCCGAACGGAACCAGCATGATTTATTCCAATGTCGATCTCACGACCATGACCACCAAAATCGGCCACATGCCGAACAAAGTTGCCATTGGAGATCATTACACTGTCCGGCAAGCCGTTGTTTACGGAACCCATCAAGTCACCTTTGAAATTACGGTTGCCATCACTGGAAAAACGACTAGGATTTCGAACGTCAGAAAAGCGCTGCACGGAGCACCGGGAAGCAAGATATTCAACATCTTGGGAATGCCGGTCGGGAAACGGACCGAATCAGGCGCCCTCCCCGATTTGCCGAAGGGCGTGTACGTGGAAGTCTTAAAGTAATTAGCAATAACTTTGGGGAGCCAACAGCGAAACAGAAGCTAGCGTTTCGTTGCAAGTAGATATTTTGGGACTCACTAGCCTAGCTGGTAGTTTTCGGTTATACAAAAAAACGATGCCCCGGAGGGAGGGGCACCGTTTTTGCATTCTATGAATATGGAATCTTATTACTTTATGCGATGACCATTAAGGTTGTAACGGAGTCCGTTCTTTTCGATAAAGACTTTTTGGTCGTCAAAACGGAGCACTGGAGCATTGTTCACTGTAGAACGGGAACTTGTCCGCACAGGCTTGACCGACAACGGATCTCTCGCGACACCAGCGACTGCAAAGGACGGGGCGTAGCCTGCGTTCAAAGCTTCAAGAGCGCCAGCGAGGTAGGCAAACGGTGCGTTCCAGTTAATAGCCACTTCGTTTGTCGCATAGCTGCAACGGTCATCAATGTAAGAGGTCGCAACAGTCTTACCCGTCCTGTAATCCTTGCACATCCAAGTTTCTTTTCCAATATCTTCGCCACCCGGTTGAGGTCCACCGACGACCATTCCCGGAACTGGAGGTTCAATCTTATCAGCGGTACTTGGACGATGGTGCGGCAGAAGCGGAGATTTTGTACCAAATCCGGTTACAAACGACATATCGAGCGGGTTCTTGCCAAGCAAATAGTCCATCACCTTCTTTGCTGCATCGTAATATTTCTGTTCGCCGGTCACGTAGTATGCGTGGAGAAGGAACACGCCCTGATTTCCGGCAACGGCGTTAGAGCCCCATACAAAGTCTTCGTTCGACATCACAACGCCAAAGCCCGTCGTGGCGACATACGCAAATTCGTTTGCAAAATCCGTCAGCATCGTCTTTGCGGTTGCCGCTTCAGACCCTGTTTCGGTCGGATGGCTTGCGGCGCCATACACGGCAAGGCCGTACATTTCGGGCCAAGCAGGAACAATGGTCGCTTCATTCGGATTCAGCGTTTGCTTGTAAGAAGCATCACCTGTCGAAATGAAAAGTTCCATTCCCGCAAAAACCATTTCGTCATCTAATTTGCCATCGCTATAGGTACCCGAACCAACATCTCGCGGATTGTTGAACACCACCTTCGGATTTGCAGCACCCCAAGCATAAGCCTTCTTGGCCGCTTCCAAGCACTTATTCGCATAGGCTTCGTCAAAAGGCTTATAGACACGATAAGCAGCAGCCATCACGCCGGCAAAATCAAATGTA
Source organism: uncultured Fibrobacter sp. (assembly GCA_947306305.1). Lineage (GTDB taxonomy): Bacteria > Fibrobacterota > Fibrobacteria > Fibrobacterales > Fibrobacteraceae > Fibrobacter. The sequence continues at coordinate 4,442 of CAMZGI010000022.1, read as the reverse complement.
GCCGCAGAGCCTTTTCCGACAACATAAAGTTTAGACTTATCTTCTGCAGGCATTATGTCGCCCGGGAACTGGAGCGTCGTCAACTTATGATAAACAGAGCCATCTTCGGCCTGCATGGAGAGCATCCAATCGAGATTCCACTTGATTTCTGCAAGCAGGTCCGGCAAATTTCCTTCGGCTGGGATGTTCCACTTGAGTGTCTTGAAATAATCCGGGAAGTGCTCGTAAAGCGAAAGGAGCGTATAGGTCGTAACGCCCGAATTCACGATATAGCGGCCATAGTCGCCCGCATCGTACCAGCCCTTGCTGGACTGCATCGTTCCCGTTTCGCCCGTAGATTTATGAAATTCAACCGTTTCGTTCGTGTGCCCTGCAGCACGCGCCCACTGGCCTGCATACTGTTCTTCGAGAGCCATGGATGCACGCTGGTAATAGTACCACTTGAGCGAAGCCTTGGCGACATCTTCGAAAACCTTATCGGCAATTTTCAAGTCCGAGCGGAGCACTTGACCGCCCTGCTTGATGCTGTAAGTTCCGGGAGTTTTCACTTCCGTGAAATCCACGAGCTGCACACTTTGGCCGCTGGGGTTCCACTTGGAAGCAGCTTTCGGAGTCGTCTTGAGAACGGTCTGCCCCGCCGCATTCACAATTTCGATATCGCCAGCGCCATCGACCAACGCAAATTCCTTGGGATCCGTCGTGCGGTAACCCACTTGGTTGATGTAAGCTGTCGCAGCAAATGACGAAGACGCTAAAGCTGCTAGCGAAATCGCCAACGGGATATACAGTTTCAAGCCGAATTTAATTTTCATGGGACACTCCTGTCGTATTCAACTTTTATAATCTATTCTAAAAAAAAAGGATTGTCCAACTTTCGGTGGACAATCTGGTTACGAGCGTACCCAAAACCTTATTTTTTGATGAATCTCACACGATTCCTATCGCCCGTCGGCGAAGTCACGATGATTCCGTAAACTCCGACTGGCAAAGACGACAAGTCGAGTTCCTTGCGGAACACGCCACCAGCAACGCGAGCTCCATAAACTGTATGAACCGCATAACGGTGTTCTGCCGGGTCGCGAACGAGCAAGCGGTTTCCGCGAAGCTCCACGCCGTACAAGCCCGCCATACGCGATGTCAATGCAAGCGACGAATCTTTAACCGCAGGATCCTTTCCAGTCGAGTCCTTCACGTCTTTTTCGGTGGAATCCTTTTTGGAAGAATCTTGAACAACAACATCAGGCACCTTCGCAGCTTTAGCTTCACGAGCCTTGTCCAAGAAAGCGACCGCCTTGTTCAAATTTTCGGACGAGTACATGCCATTGGAGCCATGCTCACCGCCTGGGACAGAAACCAGTTCCGTCACCACGTTGTGATTTTTCAGGGAATCATAGAGTTCCTTGCTCTGTTCCGGATTCACAATCTTATCTGCTGTGCCGTGGAAAAGGATAACCGGAGGATCGTCGTCGCTCGCATAGTAGGGCGAACTTGCGACCATCCACTTGTCTTTGTTACCCTCACGTTCTACACCGATGAATTTGCCTTCCATCGTTCCGCTGCCCCCCATGCTGATGGGATTCATCGTGTAGATGTCGGTCGGAGGAGACCAGAGAACCGCGCCATCGACGCAGCTGCTGAACGAAGTGTACTCGCCGAGGTTGCCAACCAAGTCAACCGTCACCGAGCCGGACTTGCCTTCTTTCAAGCCGCAGGTTGTCGCAGTGAGGCTAGACAGGTGACCTCCCGAAGAGAATCCAGACACGGCTACAAAATTCGTGTCGAACTTGTACTTGGCCGCATTGCCGCGGACAAAGCGTACCACGGCCTTGATGTCGTGCAGTTGCGCCGGGTATATGCCATCGCCTGCCGCACGATGGTTCGGAGTCACGACGGCGTAACCCGCCTTGGCGTAAGCCGAGCAGATAGTACCCAAATCCGCAGAGCCTTTCATGTTATTGCTGCTCCAAGCACTGCCGTAAGTGTGGATGACCACCGGATACGAATCCTTATTCCCCTTGGGAATGTAAATATCCAGCGTATGGTAGGATTTTCCGTCGCCAACGTAGTTCACATCGGCAGTTTTATCGGTATTTTCTACAGAGCCGCTGCCCTGCTGGCCACCGAAGCCCCCCATGCCTCCACCAAATCCGCCAAACTGGGCGAACGAAGAAACGGCGGCGATGCTCATCGCCACAATTAATTTTTTCATAGACACTCCAATCAACAGCGATTCTGACATCAGAACCAGCTCCAATTTAAATTTACCCCTAAAAAAGCCCCGCGATAACGCGGAGCCTTTAATTCTGTTGTTGAGGTTTACAACCGGGGCTTAAAACGAGACGTTCAAAATCGCGCCGAGCGTCCCTACGACCGTCAAGGCTATACCTGACCCGAAAATAGCCTTTCCAAAATTTGCTGTTTTTTTATTTGAAGAATTTGTCATATAAACCCCGACCGAGGTACACACGACACCCACCACAGCCGCAGCAACACTTTTCTTAAAATGCGGGCCGTAGCTAGTACTGCTTTCAGACTTCGTTTCTTCTACATTAGCAGAAACGTCCGTCATTTTATGCCTTCGGCTTTCACGCGTGCTCGGCTTGCTAATATAAACATCGTCAACATAGTTTGTCTGGGCTTGGAAAACGGTTTCGGGCACAACAGCGGCTTCGCTCCCTTCGCTTAAATTATGCGTCACTTGAACAACTTCATGCCACTTGAGCTCTACATTCACTTTTTCTTCTACGCCACGCCCTCTGAGAGTCACCTCTGTGCACAAAGGAACTTCGCCCGCATAAGGGGTTTTGCCCACCAGCGTTCCATCGAAATGCACATTGACCGCCTTGGGTACGCCATCGAGTTTCGCATTGAGTTCCAGTCCGCCCTTGCCGCGGACCATTTCTTTATTGAAAACTTCGGTCTTGTTCTTTACGATTGAAACCTTGAACTCCACAGGGTCGTAACAGGGGTGCGACACGCGAACGTCATGGATTCCTTGATCCAGCATCACCTTCTGCTCATTCACAATCGAACCATCAACTTCCACACGGAGCCTTCCCTTGTTTGCAATTTTACCAGCAAGGATGGGGTTGATTTCGAGAAAGCCAAAATTCGGCGAAAGCGTAAACGAAACTTTTTGATTTTCGCCCTTTATATCGACCACCACTTCATCGTCGGTGTAATGTTCTTTCGTAGCGACAAAACGGTGCTGTCCCTCTTCCACTTGCACTTTGCAGGGAGTGTTCAAGCACTTGGGAATCGCCTTGCCGTCCAAAGTCGGGATAGCCCCTTCGGGGTTCGATATGATTTCGACAAAGAACTTCTGCTTGCTTGCATAAGTGTAATTGCTATTGTCTTTAAAATCGCCAATCCCGCCAACGCCGACGAACGTGCTGTTATTTTTAACACTCCTGAAAAACGCGGAAGAATTCTGCTTGATGATGTCCAGCAATTCCTCGACATTCTGCCCGCGACCATTGAAACTTGCAATAAGCTTGTTTCCCGCCGTCTCGTAAAGTTCTGCTGACAACGTAAATGAATTTCCGAAACGCCCCACGCGAGCCTGACAAATGAAATCTGCGGCTATGTTCTTGCCCGTTTCGACTAAGCAGCTCCCCTCGCAATCTTCAATCGCCTTTCCCGGCGGAAGCATCTGCAAAATGTTTTCGCGAGTCATGATGGTATAATTTTGGATGGCAGGAAGTTCCTTAACCGCCTGTTCACGCAAAACGTTCGTAAGGAATTGACGGTCTGTAAGCGAAACCTCCTCCTTCGCGCTGCCATCAGCACCCGTCTCAAGAACGGCAACAAAGGCTGCAAAAGAGGTTGTCGCCCAAAGCGCCAACCAAGCAATTATCCAACGAAAGGTTTTCATAACTATGAATATACCTTTTCGTTGCAAGAATAGTCTAAAAATTTTTACTTGAGGAAATCTTCCGTCATGCGGCGGGCTTCTTTATCCGCTTCGAGCACTTGTTCGAGCGAGAGGTGCCCAGTCACGTTCGGAGCCTTGTCCATCACCATTTCCACATATTTCGGAATATCGGTGAACTTGAGGTTGCCCTTGAGGAAGCGATCTACAAGCACTTCGTTTGCAGCGTTCATCATCGCAGGAACAATGCCGCCACGGCGACCCGCGTCAAATGCAAGAGCGAGGCAACGGAATTTGTTGAAGTCCGGCTCGAAGAACGTGAGCTTTGCAAGCGTCGGCAAGTCGAGACGCTTGGTTTCGAGCTTGAGACGTTCCGGCCAAGTGAGAGCCACCTGGATAGGAATGCGCATGTCGGGAGCGCCGAGCTGGGCCATCAAGGAACCGTCGCGGAACTGCACGAGCGAATGCACCATCGACTGCGGGTGAACCACGACCTTGATCTGGTCATACGGAATATGGAACAAGAAGTGCGCTTCGAGCACTTCGAGGCCCTTGTTCATCATGGACGCAG
>CAMZGI010000021.1 GCA_947306305.1 uncultured Fibrobacter sp. | reverse complement strand
TGCCGTGGACTTCGTAGCCCTTGGCGAGAAGGAATTCAGAAAGGTAGGAGCCGTCCTGACCTGTGACACCTGTGATTAATGCAATGTTTTTTTTGGTCATATTTGGTGTTAGTGGGCTAGGCTTTGTTTGTACCAGTCGAAGAGTTTCTGCACGCCTTGGTCAATTTCGACCTTGTGTGTCCAGCCGAGGCTGTGAAGCTTGCTCACGTCGATGAGCTTGCGCATTGTTCCATCGGGCTTGCTTGCGTCGAACACGACTTCGCCTTCGAAGCCGACTGCTTTCACGACGAGTTCGCTCAGTTCGCGAATTGTGAGTTCCTTACCCGTACCCACGTTGATGTGGCAGTTGCGGATTTCGCCGAGCTTCGGAATGGCTCCGCCACGGCCTGCGCTGTGGTTGCGGTCCACTGCTCCGTCAACGCTTGCACCGTAATGCACGCTGGAGTATTTCTCGATGCCGATGATGTCGCTGAAGTTCACGTTCAGGAGCACATGCACCGATGCGTCGGCCATGTCTTCGCTCCACAAGAATTCGCGGAGCGGCTTGCCGGTGCCCCAGAGGGTCACCTTGTTGTTCTCGATGCCGTACTTGGCGAGCACTTTCAAAATTTCGTCTTGCGAGGCGTTGCCGTTGATTCCTTCGACCGGGCGCTTGTCCATATCGACCTTGATGCTTTGCCAGTCATTGTCGTGGATGAGCTTGGCGAGGTAAATCTTGCGCATCATGGCGGGCATCACGTGGCTGTTTTCCAAATGGAAGTTGTCGTTCGGGCCGTAAAGGTTCGTGGGCATCACGGCGATGTAGTTTGTGCCGTATTGCAGGTTGTAGCTTTCGCACATCTTGAGTCCTGCGATTTTTGCAATGGCGTATTCCTCGTTTGTGTATTCAAGCTCGCTCGTGAGGAGTGCGTCTTCTTTCATGGGCTGCGGGGCGTTCTTCGGATAGATGCAAGTGGAACCCAGGAACAGGAACTTTTTCACGTTGTGGGCGTAAGCTTCGCTGAACACGTTGCACTGGATTTTCATGTTCATCATCATGAAGTCGGCACGGTAAAGCGAGTTTGCCATAATGCCGCCTACGAAGGCTGCTGCAAGCACGACTGCGTCGGGGCGTTCTTCGTCAAAGAATTTCTTGACGGCGTATTGGTCGGTAAGGTCGAGTTCCTTGTGCGTGCGGCCAACAAGGTTAGTGTAACCGCGGGACTTCAGGTTGTTCCAAATTGCAGAGCCTACCAAGCCATGGTGGCCAGCGACATATATCTTGCTTGTTTTATCTAAAGAGTTCATTTTAGTTGTTCTCGATAATGGTGTAAAACCCATGTGTGAGGAATTGATGCTTAATGTAGTAAATATCACTGTAGATGATTTTTAGTTCCATTTTCATTCAATAAAAAACAGGGATTAACCTTTTGTTAAATCCCTGTGCTATGCTAGTCGATTTACATTCCCATCAACCACGGCTTTACTCTAGAGTGTAAAAAGCCGAGTACTGATAAGCCCAAATCTTTGGGAACAAAGATGTAAAAACTGGCGCCTATACGTTGGAATAAATTCTTCTTGGTGTGGCGTTCTGGTGCGTCTTTCCATGGAGTCATTTGCTTGTAATGCTTCCAGTCATCGAAAAATGGACCTGCGGAATTTTTAAACCAAGGACGCGAGGCGCAAAATAATGTGACAAAATGGACGATGGATGGATTCGTTTTTGCGTCTTCGATGTCGGCTTTAGTGTCGCAGATGCTTGGCTTGCGATATTTTTGCAAATCGTCAAAGCTAAATGTCGTAAAAATGGACATGCAATTATAGCGCGGGTGTGCCAACTTTATTTTTTCTTGAAGCGCCAAGTTTAAAATGCCTTGGTCTGCATAGGGGATTTTACCATGGAATTTTTCAATGATGTCGGTAATTTTATCTTCGATTTTGTTTGCTTTCCAAGATTCGAGGTCGATAAGCATCATTCCCGAATTGATGTAAATTGCATTTTCGGGAAGTCCTACTTTTGCTCGATGTTGCTTGCTGATGCAGTCCATTACTCCGCAGACTGTTTTTCCTTCGAAATCTTGATTGTAAAAATCTTCGATGTTATGCCGGATGCATGTGTCGCAATCGAGGTAAAGAGCCCGAGTGCAGTCGCTTGGGAGCAGTTTTGACAAGAATAGCCTTGAAAACTGGCTTGCTCCACCGCGGTCTTGCTGTAAAAAAGAGAGGTCTTTAACGATGGTGCCCGTTGAAATTAGCTTAATTTCACGTCCATAAGCATTGGCGAGATCTGCAATTTTTTGCTTGTTTTCTTTGCTAATATTGTGATCTAATATATAGATTGTCAGCTTGGCAACATTTTTGTTGTTTTCAAAAAGGGAACAAATGGAGACTCCCATAATTTCCACAAAATTGTCGTCGCTTGCATAGACTACGTTCATCTTAATCCAAAATCTCTATTCGTTTTTGCTACATCCCAAACATAGAAACTGTAGTTTTACAGTTTCTATTGTTTTTTCGTTGCCGTCTTTTTGCGCTACATGCAAAAAGCGAACCGAACAAACCTGCACCAACTATTAAATAATCAAACATCAAATATACCTAATTATTTACATGTTATGGAAAATACAAAAACTTTTTGAAGATAGGATTTATTATTTGATGATTTTTTCTGTTTTAAAGTTTTCCGTAATACCCTGCATACCATTCTGCAAACTTTCTTAAACCGTCGCGGAGCGGCGTGGCAGGCTTAAAGCCAAAGTCCGCTTCGAGCGCAGAGGTGTCCGCGTATGTGACAGGCACGTCGCCTGGCTGCATGGGCACGAGTTCCTTGTGGGCTTCGAAGTCGTAGTCTTCGGGGAGCACCTTGGCGCGGACGAGCTCTTCTTGGAGGATGGTCACAAAGTCGAGCAAGTTTTCGGGGTGGTTGTTGCCGATGTTATAGACCTTGTAAGGCGGGAGCGGCAGTCCGTCTTCGCCGTTCTGCTTCTCGGGGGCGTGCTGCATCACGCGGACAACGCCTTCGACGATGTCATCAACGAACGTGAAGTCACGCTTGCACTTGCCGTAGTTGAAAATTTGGATGGTCTTGCCCGCCTTCAGCTTGTTTGTGAAGCCGAAGTAAGCCATGTCGGGGCGACCGGCGGGGCCATAGACAGTAAAGAAGCGGAGTCCCGTGCTCGGAATGTTGTAGAGCTTGCTGTAGGCGTGCGCCATGAGCTCGTTGCTCTTTTTGGTGGCGGCGTACAGCGAAACGGGGTTATCGACCTTGTCGTCGGTAGAATAGGGGATTTTCTTGTTGCTGCCGTACACGCTGGAGGAGCTAGCATAGACGAGGTGCTCGACTTCATTGTGTCGGCAGGCTTCAAGAATGTTGTAGAACCCGATGAGGTTGCTCTGGATGTAGGCGTCCGGGTTCGTGATGGAATAACGAACGCCCGCCTGGGCGGCGAGGTTCACGACGACGGCGAAGTGGTATTTTTCGAAGAGGCTATCGATAGTCGCCTTGTCGGCGAGGTTTGCCTTGACGAAGGTCCACTTCTTGCCGGTCGCTGTCGCGAGCGCTTCGATTTCCTTGAGGCGTTCATGCTTGATGTTCACGTCATAGTAGTCGGTAATGGAATCGAGCCCCACAAGTTCAGAACAGGTGTAGTCGTTCAGCAACTTTTTACAGAGGTTGCATCCGATGAATCCTGCGGCACCTGTGACAAGGACGGCCTTTCCATTGAGTATAACGTTTTTATCAAGCATTATATATTCCTTTTTCAACTAATCCTAAACACTAGTACAGAGCAAAGAGATATTAGCAACCGATGGCGCTGTATTCGAATCCCGCGTCAGCGAGTTCCTTCGGGTCGTAGATGTTGCGACCGTCGATGATGAGTGCGTTCTTCATCGACTTCTTCATCACGCCGAAGCTCGGCATGCGGAACTGCTTCCATTCGGTCACGAGGAGGAGCGCGTCGGCATCGAGCAATGCTTCGTACATGTCGTTGCAATAGGTGACGATGTCGCCCACGCGGCGCTTGCATTCGTTCATGGCGACCGGGTCATAAACGCGGACGGTTGCACCGGCCTTCGTGAGCTTGTCGATGAGCACGAGGGCGGTAGCTTCGCGCATGTCGTCGGTTTCGGGCTTGAATGCGAGGCCCCACATGGCGATGGTCTTGCCCTTGAGGTTCGCTTCGCCGCCAAAACGCTTGGCGAGCTTGTTGAACAGCACCGTCTTCTGGTATTCGTTCACGTCTTCGACAGCCTTCAAGACTCCCATCTTGTAGCCGTTCTTTTCGGCGGTCTTGATGAGGGCCTTCACGTCCTTGGGGAAGCAGCTTCCACCGTAGCCGCAGCCCGGGTAGAGGAACTTCGAGCCGATGCGGGTATCGCTGCCGATGCCCTTGCGGACCATGTTCACGTCGGCTCCGACGAGTTCGCAGAGGTTCGCGATGTCGTTCATAAAGCTGATGCGGGTCGCGAGCATGGAGTTCGCGGCGTACTTGATCATTTCTGCGCTCGGGATGTCCGTGAAAATCACGCGGAAGTTGTTGAGCATCATCGGGCGGTAGAGGCGGGTCATGAGTTCCTTGGCCTGTTCGCTTTCGACGCCGACGACGACGCGGTCGGGCTTCATGAAGTCCGTGATGGCGGAGCCTTCCTTGAGGAATTCCGGGTTGCTGGCCACGTCGAACGGGACGTTCACGCCTCGCTTGTCGAGTTCTTCTTGGATGGCTGCCTTGACCTTCTTGGCCGTTCCGACGGGAACGGTGGACTTGGTCACGAGGACGGTGTACTTCTTGATGTTCTGGCCGAAGGTGCGGGCGACGGCAAGCACGTATTGCAAGTCGGCAGAGCCGTCTTCGTCAGGAGGCGTGCCCACGGCGCTGAAGACCATTTCGACATCGTCAAGGATGCTGGCGAGGTCGGTTGTGAAGTGCAGACGGCCTTCGCGCTGGTTACGGAGAACCATTTCGTCAAGACCCGGTTCGTATATGGGAATTTCACCTTTCTGGAGGGAGTCGATTTTAGCCTGGTTCACATCGACGCAAGTGACGTTTACGCCCATTTCGGCAAAGCATGTGCCACTGACAAGCCCAACATAACCAGTTCCGACAATTGCAATATTCATAAATAAGTATCCTTGATATATTTATGTTTGTTAAATCGCAGAAAAAGATACAAAATATTTATAGAAATGTTTCGGAATGGATGGATATTGGTGCCTGTTGAAATGGTGCTTTAAGCAAGAATTGTTTTCATTATAAATACGGTACTAGTGTGAAAAATTTGAGTATATTTAGGCTTGTCGTTTTTTGTTAGGTTTAGTGCAAAAGGAGCTGTTTTTTAAATGAATGATTTGGTGAGTGTGATTGTTCCTGTATATAATGTGGAACCATATATAAAGAGATGCCTTGATAGCATTTCTGGACAGACTTATCGTAACCTTGAAATCATTGTGGTTGATGACGGCTCAAAAGATAACTCGGCTTCCATTTGCCAAGAATGTGCCGATGCTGATTCCCGTATAAAATTGATTAAAAAAGAAAACGAAGGCTCTGGATTTGCAAGAAACGCTGGAATGGATATTGCAAATGGAGATTACATCTTTTTTGTCGATTCTGATGACTATTTAATATCTAATTGCATTGAACGGCTGTTGTCAGTTGCTTTAGCGGAAAATGCTGATATGGTTAATTGCTCGTATATTGAAGGTAGCGAAAGTAACTATAATGTGATTCCTAAAAAGAAGCCGTATAGAATCTGTACAAATATCGATGCGTTTAAAACACGGGATGTAAAAGCTCCTGTGCATGCAAAATTGTACAAAAGGTCTGTTGTTGGGAATAATAGATTTCCAAAAGAAATAACATTTGACGATGAATTTTTTACGTATAAGTTAATATACGGTGCGAAAAAGATTGTAATATTAGATGAAACGTACTATTATTACTATATAAATCCAAACAGCATTATGCGTTCCATGAAAAAAAAGATGCCTTTGCAATATATTAAGGCATTTGAAGAGAGATTTGCTTTCTTTAACGATAGAGCGGAACATGAACTGGTTGGAATTTCGCATAAGGAACTTGCCATTCGATTAATGTTGTCGTATATGGACAGGCATCATTATGAAGAATGCGATATGACTGCCAAAGATATGATTTCGCTGTTTAGGCGGGAATTTAAACAAGGCATTAGCTTTGTTGGCGGAATTAAAGAGAAAATGTCTTTGCAGCTCTTTAATTTGTTCCCGAATGTCATGACAAAAATAATGAATTTTGCTGGCGTAAAGTAAAAACATGAAAAAACAGTCCCTTCTAATGAAGGAACTGTTTAAGTTTTTTAAGCAAGAATCTTGTTTCCGAATTTGCCTTCAAACTCCAAAAGCAGCTTGTGAAGTTTCGGGTATTCGGCCTTGAGCAAGTTCAATTCGTATTTGTAAAAACGTTGCGGAACGCCAAACAATGCTTCGGCGATGCTTCCCGTGATGCAGGCGAGCGTGTCGCTATCGCCGCCGAGCGATACCGCGTTTCGGATCGCGTCTTCGAAGTCGGTCGCTTCGAGGACGCAGCGGATGGCTTGCGGGACGGTTCCTTGGCAGAGCTCTGCTCCATAGTAAAACCAGCTGTATTCGGGGCGAAGTTCGTCTAGCGTGAAATCCAAGTTGTAGCCGAACGTGGTTTCGATATAGTGCTTGATTTCGTCTTTGCTTGCCCCCTTGCGGGCCATGAAAATGGCTGCAGCGGTCGCTTGAGCCCCCTTGATGCCTTCGGGATGGTTGTGCGTGCATTCGGCTGACTTTTTGGCTGCTTCGAGCGTTTGTTCCAAGGTGTCGAATGCCCAGCCGACGGGCCCCACGCGCATGGCCGATCCGTTTCCGCAGCTGTTGTAAGGTTCAGGTCTAATACCCTCGCGAACTCTTTCGATATAGCGAGTAAAACTTGCTCCGTACCCGCCCATCGGGTCGTCGTATTCAGTGGCAAAGTCGCAATAATGTTTCCAAGCTTCGCCGCCACGGAGAATCCAGTTCGCAGTCGCGAACGCGAGCATGCTGTCGTCCGTGGGCTCGATCCCATTGCCCCAAAATTCAAAGTCCTTGGTCTTGATGTTGTTGAATTCGTAAATAGAACCGACTGTATCGCCAATAATTGCGCCTATCATTTTTTACTCCTTTAAAAAACATTTTTGCTTAAAAGCTTTTCTACTTAATATCGTCTGTTAAAAGAGAAATGTCAAAGAAAAATAAATATTTGCAAATGGTTTACTAAATTAGTGCGGAAAACGATATATTAAGTGTAGTCTTTATTGAATGAAAAAAAATGATAAAAACTTTTTTTGACATGTGTTCTGGAATTGGCGGCGGTCGTCTTGGCCTTGAAAAGGCGGGACTTAAGTCAGTGGGAAGGTCTGATACGAGCCGGTTGTCGGATCAAACGTACAAGCTCATGTTCGGAGTCCAAGACGAAAAGAACTTTGGGAACTTGAAACGGATTAAGTTAGACCAGATGCCTGATTTTGATGTGCTTATTGCAGGTTTTCCATGCCAGACGTTTTCGGTGATTGGGCGAAAGGCGGGGTTCACTGATATTCGTGGGCAAATCATATTCCATATTGCAAACATTTTGAAGGAAAAACAGCCTTCTTGCTTTATTCTTGAAAATGTCAGGGGCTTAATTACTCATAATAACGGTGAAAGCTTAAAAATAATTTTAGCTGAACTTGAAAATTCTGGTTTCGATGTGACTTACAAGGTTTTGACAAGCCTTGACTATGGAGTCCCGCAAATGCGACAGCGCGTTTACTTTGTCGGCTCCAATAAAAAGTTGAAGAAGAATATTAAAGATTTTGAATGGCCAAAGCCGGTGAAAAAGCCACGTTTAAAATCTTATTTGATAGATGACCATTTGGCGGACGCGGAACGTCTCGAAATTTTGGGCTATTACCTCAACAATCCTGAAAATAATGGAAAGTTTAGCGTTGCAGACTTGCAAAAAATGGAAGGCAAAATTCTGGACACTCGCATGAGCGACCTTAGAATTTACGAAGAAAAATGCCCCACGCTGCGTTCCCAAAGGGATGGGATTTTGTATGTCCGTGATGGAAAAATATACCAGTTGACGGGCTACGAAGCTCTTTTGTTGCAGGGGTTCCCTAAACGTTTCGCGAACAAGGTCAAGGACAAGGTTTCTGACAGGCATTTGTTGATGCAGGCGGGCAATGCCATGACGGTGAATGTAATCCAGCATATTGGCGAACAACTCAAAAAATATATGGAGGGTTAAGATGAAACTTGAAAAATGGCAACAATCCGAATTGGAATGTGTCGAATATCTTAAGCGAGTCTATGGCATGGCTGGGGTCGTCTTTGGGCACAAAGGCGGTTCTGACTCGTCACAATCCGATATCCAGCTTTTGGTGAATGGCTCGTCGAGGTTCTACATCGAGGCGAAAAGTGCGGCCGCTCAATGTGGCCAGTTCGTTGTGTTGGATGAAAATGGAACTTTTGTTTATTCTCCTAAAAATAAAGTTCAACCTGCTTCGAATTATTCTAAGCGTTTCATTGAAATTATGCAGACAAATTATGATGCGTACAAATCTTGTGGCAGAAGCGGTGTGGAATTTCCCCGTCAAAACAAGCCGTTGGCTTACGATTGGGTGAAGGATTACTATAAGCATAAAAAAGCTGCATTCGTAATAGTCGAAAAAGAATTGGGCAAAGTGGAAGCGTCGAACTTTATCATATTCCCGTTAGAAAAATTTGATAGCTATTTTGACATTACCGCCAAATACCGGGTAAAGACGAGCGGCTCGAACAATCCAAATGTAGGTGATGTTGCAGAAATAAAGCAAGTGCTTAAAGCGAATGATTATACAGTGTCGAAGGATGAATTCGATGGCTCGCACTATTACATTTATTGCTTCGGGCTTGCTAATAAAAAACAACTGCTTGGCGCCACGCATCGGTGGCAATTTAATCTTGAATCTTTTGGAAAGTACCAAGTGCGTAAGCTTTCGAATACCAATAATGCGAACGTTATTTTTGAAATTTCATTGAAATCAGGCATTGCTCAAAATGCCGAGGACTTGGAACTGTTCAAACAGTCCCTCAAATAAAAATCGGTAAAAAAATGTGCCGCCAAGAGCTAATCTATGGCGGCGTTCTTTTATTTGTGCTTCTTTGTGTTTAGCGTTTCGCCGATTTTTTCGGTAATGTGCTGCAGAACGTTCACGACGACGGAGTTTCCAAACTGCTGGTATGCCTGATTCTTGTTGGGGGCAATCTTGTAGCTGTCGGGGTATCCCATCATTCTAGCGCATTCTCTGGGGTGAAGCTTTCGCGGGCGGCCATTGACGAGGTAGCCGCCTGTTTTGGCGAAGCATCCGCCGCCGTAGGCGGACAATGTAATTGCAATGCCCTTGGTGCTGTAAATGCGTTCGCCTTGCCCACCTTTGTTCACAATGCCAAGGCGGATAGAGGTATCGCTGTACGTGTCGTCTTTTTTGTCGTTGTAATAAGTGTCCGAACGATTGACGTACATCTTTTCAATTTCGGGATCGTCTGGCAGCAAAAAGTCTTCGACATGCTTTGTCAATGGGAATGGTTCCGGGTAGCTAAAATCCGTGTTGCGCAGGTCGGTTCTGAAACAGACCATATAGACACGCTCTCTTTTTTGGGGTACGCCGTAATCTACTGCATTGAGGACTTTGAAATTGAATGTATAGCCCAAGTCTAGCATAATTTGCTTGACAACTTGGAGCGTTCTGCCTCCGTCATGGGCGGCAAAATTCTTGACGTTTTCTAAGAAGACTACTTTGGGATTTTTCTCTTTGACGATGCGGGCCACGTCAAAAAAGAGCGTTCCGCGGCTGTCTTCGAAGCCGCGCTGCTTCCCGCTGATAGAGAACGCTTGGCAAGGGAAGCCTGCGCATAAAATGTCGTGGTCGGGGATTGTTTTTTCATCGACCTTTGTAATGTCGCCGTCAGGCGTGTCTCCAAAATTTTCTTTATAAACGGCTTGAGCATGCGCATCCCATTCGTTGGAATAAACGCACTTTGCGCCAAATGATTCTAGCGCCAATCGGAATCCGCCCAATCCAGCAAATAAATCGATGAATGTCATGCCTTCAAGGGACTTGTTTTTTACTTCAATCATAAAATCCTCGAATCCAAAGATAGAAAAGCGAATGGAGGGGCTGGGCTTTTAGTTGTCGCAAATGGCTTCGAGCATGGCTTTGCAGCCTTCGTTCACGTCTTGCCAAGTGGCTTCGAAATCTCCAGTGTACCAAGGGTCTGCTACATCGCGGCTTTTGCCTGCCCAATCCATCAAGAGAGAAACTTTGCAGGGCTCGCGTGTTTCGCGTTCGTAAATGTCGCGGGGCAAAATCCAGCGGAGGTTGCGCATGTTGTTCTGATCCATGAGCACGATGTAATCGTAATGATGGTAATCGGCGGTTGTCATTTGTCGCGCTGTTTTCCCGTGGCAATCAATTCCGTGACTTGCGAGCATTCGTCTAGCGGGCGGATAGACGGGGTTCCCGATTTCTTCGGTGCTTGTCGCGGCGGAGGCGATTTCAAAATCTGCGGCGGTCAACGAAGTGTTTGCGGAGATGACGCTCGGCAATTCGCGAACCATCTTTTTCATAACAAATTCAGCCATAGGGCTGCGGCAAATATTCCCGTGGCAAACGAAAAGAATCTTGATCATACGTTATCCTTAAAGCTGTCCAGAATCTTATAGAGCGTGTTGTATAATGTTTTCGCTTCGTCTGGCGACAAATTCACGCAACTAGCCATAGCTTTGGGGACGTTTTTCGCCTTGCTTTGTAGCTTTTCGCCTTCGTCGGTCAAGCGGACAGAAAGACAGCGTTCGTCGGATTCTTCGCGAGAGCGTTTCACGTAGCCCTTGGCTTCGAGTTTCTTTAAAAGCGGCGTGAGCGTTCCCGAGTCCAAAAAAAGCTTTTTCCCGAGTTCGGTCACGTTGCATTTCTTTTCTTCCCACAAGACGAGCATCACGATATACTGGGTATAAGTGAGCCCGAGCGGTTCTAAGAACGGCGTGTAACGTCGCGTGATTTCTTTAGAAACCGCATAGAGCGGAAAGCAAAGCTGGTTTTCGAGTTTAAGTTGCGGGCAAATCATGGAATGTCCTAAAGCAGTTTTTCGACGCAGGCGCGGACGTCTTCCATTTTGGCGGTGGGCTCAAAGCGGGCAACGACGTTACCTTCGCGATCGACGACGAATTTAGTAAAGTTCCACTTGATGTCGGGATTGTTTTTGTAATCCTTGTCGATGCTCTTGAGGAGCAATGCCATCGCGGCAGCCTTGACTCCAAAGCCAAAACCTTCGAACCCTTTCTGCGATTTTAAGTAGGTGTAGAGCGGGAGTTCGTTTGGCCCGTTCACGTCGGATTTTTTCATCTGTGGGAATTCTGTGCCGTAGTGGAGCGTGCAGAATTCGTGGATTTCGTCGTCGGTTCCCGGGGTTTGGCCCTTGAACTGGTTGCAGGGTATGTCGATGACTTCGAATCCCTTGTCGTGGAAGTCGGAATACATCTGTTCGATCGGCTTGTAATGCGGGGTAAAGCCGCAGCCGGTGGCGGTATTCACGATGAGCATGACTTTGCCCTTGAAATTGGCGAGGGGGACTTCGTTTCCTTTTCCGTCGGTCAACGTAAAATCGTAGATGTTCATTTTGTACTCCATAATTTTGTTGTTTTGTTATTGATTGTATGCAATTTAATTATATACAATTATTTAACAAAAAGCAAGGGTTTTAGTAAAAAAGTGTGTTCTTTGTCATGGGACGTAGCCCCATCCAGTCACTTTTTATTTCTACATTTTAGTCCATGAAAACGATAGAAGTTGTCGCGGGTGTCATTAAGGACGGCGGTCGCATTTTTGCAACGCAACGCGGGTATGGCGACCAGAAAGGTGGCTGGGAATTCCCGGGTGGAAAAATGGAGCCGGGCGAAACTCCGCAGCAGGCACTGGTGCGCGAATTGAAGGAAGAACTCGCTGTCGATGTGAGTGTTGGCGATAAGATTTGTACGGTCGAATACGATTACCCGAAATTCCATTTGACGATGCATTGCTTTTTTGCAAGCGTGGTGTCGGGTTCGCTCACGCTCTTGGAGCACGAAGACGCCAAATGGCTGGATCGTGAAAGTCTAAACTCCGTGAATTGGCTTCCGGCGGATATCGAAGTCGTGAATTGCATCAGACAAATGTGATTGGATTCCTCGCAGGCGGCAACGTCAAAGCAGACAGATGGCGGATCAGATCCGCCATGACGGCGCCATCGGTCCAGCCGCCCCCCCCTCGCAACGGTCACTCTGGAGCCGAAGGCGATAGGGGCTATACGGCTACAGGGGTAAACAAGAATTTGTGGTAAATTATTGCGGCTTTAAAGCGTGCGATTTATATTTATATCATGAAAACTTTGAAGTTCGCGATTCTTGGGTGCGGCCACATTGCCACAAAGATGGCTACCGCTGTCAAAACATTAGAAAACAAGGGGATGGGCGTGGAATGCTACGCCGTTGCCTCCCGCAGTTTGCAAAAAGCGGAAGATTTTGCCAAGGAATACGGCTTTAAAAAATCGTATGGAAGCTACGAAGAGTTGGCGGCGGACGCGTCGATTGATTTGATTTACATCGCGACCCCGCATTCCCACCATCACGAATTTGCGAAACTCTGCATTGAACACGGCCGGAACATTTTGGTCGAAAAGGCATTTACCGCAAACGCAAAGCTTGCTGCCGAAGTGATTTCTGTGGCACATGACAAGGGCGTGTTCTTGTGCGAGGCGATGTGGACTCGCTTTTTGCCGACGCTCGAAACGGTTCGCGGCTGGATTTGCGATGGTCGCATTGGCAAAGTCGAAACGGTCGAGGCCGATTTCTCAATGAACCTCAGCCATATCGAACGCTTGCGAAATCCGTCGCTTGCGGGCGGAGCGTTGTTAGACCTTGGCATTTACAGCCTCACTTTTGCGGACTTGTTCCTCGGCGAACGCGAAACTCCTGACGGCAAAACTGTGCGTAATGAAATCACGTCGATGGACTGCAAGTGCGTCAAGTTCGAAACGGGCGTGGATGCGACCGATTGGATAAACCTCACGTTCGAAAATGGTCAAAAGGCTTATCTTAAAACGTCGATGGTCTGCCCGACGCATAACGAAGGGGTCATTTACGGCACTGCTGGCCAAATCCGAGTGCAGAACTTGAACGACATGGTGAAATTGGAACTGTGCGACAGCGCAGGGAATGTTGTCGAAACGGTTGAACCGCCACGCCTTTGCAACTGCTACGAATATGAAGTTCTCGCCTGCAAGGAGGCGATTGAAAATCCTGCCCAGTTCCGCCACGAGATTTGCGATGGTTCCGCTGGCGCTGTAGTTTGGGAACGTCCGGAAATGACTCATGCAAAGACGATGGAATTCATGACGCTCATGGACAAGATTCGTGAAAGCTTTGGCGTGAGTTTCCCATTTGAAATTTCTCCTGCAGAAACATGGAACCGCAATGGCGACAAGTCCATATTGCAGGTTTTCGATATCGAAACCGGCGAATCAAAAGTCCTCAAGGAATTCGACGGCGTGATTGAAGCTCCGAACTGGAGCGCGGACGGAACGTTCCTCACGTACAACAGCAACGGCCGTATATTCAAGTTCGAAATCGCGACAGGCAAAGTGACGGAAATCGAAAGCTATTATGTCGATAACTGCAACAACGACCACGTTCTCGATCCCGATGGCAGTGGCGTTTACGTGAGCCACCACACGAAAGAAGACGGGCTTTCGCGCATTTACAAGATTTACTTTGATGGACGCTTGCCGCGTTTGGTAACGCCCCTTGCTCCAAGCTATCTTCACGGGATCACGCCTGACGGCAAGACGCTCGCTTATTGCGCAGAACGAAACGGTAGCTACGACATCTATACGATTCCTGCGGAAGGTGGAAACGAAACTCGATTGACGAATTCGTTTGGGCTGAATGACGGACCTGAATATAGCAGCGATGGCGAATGCATTTGGTTTAACTCGGAACGCTCGGGGCGTATGCAAGCATTCTGCATGAAGGCGGATGGTTCAGAACAAACGCAGATGACATTCGATACGCATTGGAATACTTGGTTCCCGCATATTTCACCGGATTCTGAGAAGGTCGTGATGGTCTGTTACGCCGAAATGGATGTGCGTCCGGGCGAACATGTTCCGAACAAGAATGTGGAATTACGTTTGATGCGTCGCGTGGCTCCTGTGGATTTAAACGGAGCGGTTTCTGCAACGGAATGGGGCGAGCCCGAAACCATCCTCAAACTTTTCGGCGGGCAAGGAACGATTAACGTAAATTCTTGGGCTCCCGACAGCAAGTGGTTTGCTTTTGTGAGCTATGTCCGCCACCGCGGATAAACATTTATAAAAAAATCCTCGCATACGCGAGGATGAAGTTTGTGCGTTACGCGTTCTTCACGCAGCGCACTGAAACCGCGTCGGATCTGTAAACGCCTTCGATGTCAACGGAATTGTCCGTGAGGCTCAAGCGGAACGCGTTTGTCTTGCCGTATTCGTCCTTGCTCCAGAATCGGACGCGTCTGCCGAAGTGGCAGAAGTTGCCGTTGTCAAAGCGGTAGCCAGCCGGCAAAGCAAAGAAACCGAAGGTGTCTTTGCCTGGATTTTGCCAGAAACATTCGCTTCTCAGTTCGCTTCCGGTTGCCTTGGCGGGGAGGTTGCTCAAAAGATCTTCCCATTCCTTGTTGGTCGGAATGTGGAAGCCTTCCGGCGCGATGCCTTGGTAGTTCTTGTCCCTCATCTTCTGGTACATGGCGAGGTCTTTGGCGAGCGTTTGTTCGCTAAATTCAGGCGGAATGTCGAGTGCGGAAGTCCAAGTGTAGAGTCGTCCGAACTTTTTCACGTTGGCTTCTTCGTCATTGGGTGCGAAACACCCTTCGGCTTTGTAACGCAGGTTTTCTGCCATCCAGACTTGGTTGCCAATTTGGACGGTTCTATAAGTTTCGCCGTCACGTGCATCCGTAAATGTCCCGTATTTGAACTTTTCTTTATTTTTGGCGAGGCAGTCTTCAAATGGAATGTTGTTCTTGGCTTCGAGCGATTCTGCTTTTTTAGCGTTGCTAACCTTGATGCCCAACTGGAAAGCCGAAAGCGCAACGATGACGACTGCTATAACAATGAAAACGATGAATGAAATGTGCATAACTTTCTCCTATGTTTTTTAGATGATATAGTATTTTTTTTGAACGAACGAAAAAATAATTGATGAAAAAGTCAAATTTTCCCTATTCCAACATGGAATAGGTTTTACACATATTGTATAGGCTGTTCGTTAGCCTCTAGCCATTGCAATGTTTTTGATGATTTTGACGACTGTTTCCATGCCTTCGACGGTCACGTGTTCAAAAGGACCGTGGTAGCCGTATCCGCCTGTACCGAGGTTTGGACAGGGGAGTCCCATAAAGCTGAGTTTTGCTCCGTCTGTTCCGCCGCGGACGGGGTCGCTTACGGGGGTAATGCCTGCTGATTCGATGGCTGTGCGGGCTCGGTCGAGGACTTCGGGCGATTCTTCGATGACTTGCAGCATGTTGCTGTAAGAGTGTTTAAGTTCAAGTTCGACGGTGTTGTCGCCGAATTTTTCGTTGAATTTTTTCGTAATTTCTTTCAAGTAATTTTGGCGTTCTTCAAAACGCGTTTGGTCGTGGTCGCGGACGATGTAGTCGAGTGTCGCTTCGTTCACGTCGCCATGGATGTCGGTCAGGTGGTAGAATCCTTCGCGGCCTTCGGTGGTGGCTGGAGTCTCGTTCGCGGGGAGCGCCATTGCGATTTCTGCGGCGATAAGGCTTGCGTTTTTCATGATGCCCTTGGCTTCGCCGGGATGGACTCCCTTTCCGTGAATGGTGAATTTAGCACTCGCGGCGTTGAAGTTTTCGTAAGCGATTTCGCCTTCGTAGCCTCCGTCAACGGTGTAGGCGTATTTCGC
This sequence comes from uncultured Fibrobacter sp., assembly GCA_947306305.1. Taxonomy (GTDB): domain Bacteria; phylum Fibrobacterota; class Fibrobacteria; order Fibrobacterales; family Fibrobacteraceae; genus Fibrobacter. The sequence continues at coordinate 5,104 of CAMZGI010000021.1, read as the reverse complement.
CTTGAAGTAGTCCAAATCGACTTTGTCGGCTCCGCGTCCGATTTCTTCGTCTGGCGTAAAGCAAACCCAGATGTCGCCGTGTCCTGAGAGGTTTTCGTAGCCTCGGCTTTCGGCGTGGCGGTCAGTTTCGATGAGTTCTTCCATTGCGGTCACGATTTCTGCGATGCCTGCTTTGTCGTCTGCTCCAAGGAGCGTTGTGCCGTCGGTGGTGATGAGCGTGCGTCCTTTGAGCCACTTGAGCGTGGGGAAGTCTTCGACTTTCAAGACCGTGCCTGAGCCTTTGAGCAAAACGTCGCAGCCATCGTAATCTTCGATGATTTGTGGTTTGGGGTTCACTCCCGAAAAGTCCGGCGAGGTGTCCATGTGGCTGATGAATCCGATGGGCGTATCGTTTTCGCGTCCAGAAGTAGCGGGGAGGAGCCCGTAAACGTAGCAGTGCTCGTCAATTTTGACTTGCGAAAGTCCAATGCTTTCCAGTTCGTTGGCGAGGTGTTTTCCGAGTTCAAATTGCTGTTCTGTGCTTGGGCAACTTTCGCTCCTTTCGTCGGAGGTGGTGGTAAAACTCACATATTTTAAAAAGCGATCTTGGACTTTCATATTGTTCCTCCTGAAAACTTATTTGTTGTAACATTAAAGTTAGTCTTTTGTGGGGGACTTGTTTGCTTTGTCTTTGCGAAAAACTCTAGTAACTACTAACTTAGAACTAGTAACTCATAATTAGAACTAGTAACCCGTAATTTTTTATTTTTGTGGTGACACTTTTGACCTCCACTGGTGTTTTATAAGAGTGAAAAGCCTAGATACCCTAAAAAAAGCAGGATTTGCGAAGATTTACGAGACGTATGCGCCTATGGTCTATAGGCGTTGCCTGCAACTTCTTCGCGACGAATCAGAGGCAGGCGATTTGATGCAGGATGTTTTTTTGCGGATTTACTCTGCGGCGGAACGTCTGGACATGCAGTCTCCGAGCAGCCTTTTGTGGAATACGGCGACAAGGCTTTGCCTGAACCGTATCCGCGATAAGCATCGTCGTGGTTTAGATGTGGACTCTTCGAGCTTGCTTTTGAATATCGCCTGCGTTGATGACGAACAGACCGATTACGAGACTAAAAATGTGCTCGCTCGACTGTTTTCGAAGGAACCTGAATCTAGCCGCACAATTGCAGTGTTGCATTTCGTTGACGGAATGACGCTCGAAGAAACGGCAAAAGAAGTCGGGCTCTCGGTGAGCGGCGTGCGCAAGCGTTTACGTGGGTTGCAAGCGAAAGTTAAAAATCTGGAGGTAAAGTGATGATCCCCGATTGGAAAATAGAAAGGTTCTTGACTGGCGACTTGCCAGAAGAAGAAATGAAGAAAATTCAAGACCTTGAAGCGACTGATGAAATCTTTGCCCAGCGAATAAAAATGCTTCGCGAAGATAACATGGCGATTTTGAACAAGTTGCCGTTTGAAACGCTATCCGAGAAATTTGCAGAAGCGAAGGGTGCTGGATCCAAGCAAGTGACGTTGGATTTCCGCATTTTGAAGCTTGCGTCTGCGGCGGTGCTAGTTTTGGCCGTTGCATTGGTGGCCCTCTTGTCGCAGCGTGAAACTGTTGTCACGGGAGCAAATGGCTCCGATATGGCTCATGTTCGTGATGCTCAGAATACGCAAGTCGCTTTGGTCGAAACGCAGTCGGATACGCGAATCAAGGGTATGGAAGCTCGCATGGAAGTTTGGAAAAAGACTCCGTCGGGGATTGTCCAGCTCGAAAATATGGCTGAAGCAAATGAGGGCGACGAAATCCAGTTGCGTTTTGCGGTTCCCGAAAAGTGCTTTGGACTCCTCTTTAGCATGGACGGCAATGGCTCTTTGACGATGCATTTGGGCGAAGGCTCGCAGGCTGTTTCGCTTGCCCCCGGAAAGATGAATTCGCTCCCGTTTGCATACAAGCTGGATGACGCTCCGTACTTTGAAAAATTCTTCTTGGTTACGTCTCAAAAGGAATTTGCAGTCGATGAAAAAGACATCGATAATTTGCTCAAAAGAAATGACGTAAATGTGGTTAGTTTCACTCTCAAGAAGGTGGGTAAATAATGTTTTTCTGTTCAAATAAAGATTTTGGAATTTTGTCTGTGCTGTCATTTGCTTTGATTCTGGGGCTTTTGGTTTTGGCTGCAAATGCAAATGCTGCGGAAACAAATCGCATCAATCGCTATGTGGTTGCGGTGAGTGCAAACAATGGCGGAGCTGGCCGCCCGATGCTTCGATATGCCGAGAGCGATGCCCGTTCTTTTGCCAAGGTGCTTAAAGAAATGGGCGGCGTGCAGCCGCAGAACGTGATTCTTGTGAAGGAGCCTTCTGTTGCCGCGTTGCAAAAAGAATTCTCGAAGCTGGACGAAAAAATCTTGCAAGACAAGAATTCTAGCGGTCGCGATGAAGTGCTCGTTTATTACAGCGGTCATGCCGACGAAAAGGGGCTGCGTTTGGGCGAAGAAACTTATGCTTGGAAGGATTTGCGCAACCGCATTGATGCCCTCTCGGCTGATATTAAAATTGCTGTGATTGATGCTTGCGGCTCTGGCGCGATTACCCGTGTCAAAGGCGGTAAGGCGGTGCCTGCGTTCATGGTGGATCAGAGCAGCGACATGAAGGGCTATGCGTTTATCACGAGCAGCACTCAAGATGAATCTAGCCAAGAAAGCGACAAGCTTAAAGGTTCGTTCTTTACGCATTCCTTGGTGAGCGGACTTCGTGGCGCTGGCGACTTGAGCAGCGATGGAAAAGTGACTTTGTCCGAAGCTTACCAGTTCGCGTTTAACGAAACGCTTCAAAAGACCGAAACGACGATGGGCGGAGCGCAGCATCCGAGCCGCGACATGAACCTTGCCGGAACCGGCGACGTGGTGATGACGGATTTGCGTGCGACTGGCGCTGGGCTTGATTTGGACGAAAGCGTTCACGGACGTTTGTACATTCGCGATGGTGATGGCGAACTGGTGGCTGAACTCAATAAAAAGCGTGGCCGCGCGATGAGTCTTGGGCTTCCGTCTGGGCGTTATACGTTGAACCTTCAGCAAGATATTGATTACATGGGAGCCTCTGTGATGCTTGCGAACGGCAAGCGTGAAAAGATTGCACTTGATGATTTCAAGAGCGTTCATGTTGAGCAAACGGTGCTCCGTGGTGAATTGAAACGTCGCGGAACATGTGCAGAAGGAGACCACATTGCGTGTTCGCTTGATTCTTTAGATCGAAACGGAAAGTACCGCACCACCTTTAATTTTGTCGATACCGACAAAGAGCCTCGTAAGGGTGTGCAAGTGGGTTTGCTTGTGACTCGCACTAAAGATTACATGCTTGGATCACAACTCAGCTTAGCGGCTAACATTGCACAAAAAGAAATGCATGGATTGCAGATAACGACGGGCTTGAACATTGCAAAACATCATTTTGAAGGTGCGCAAATTTCTACGACGTTGAATTATGCGGGATCGTTTGACGGCGTTCAAGTCAGTTCTGCTGTGAACTTGTCTAGGTACAGGTCGTCTGGAGCCCAAATTGGTATCGTGAACTTGGCTCTTGATTCGCTTAATGGTTTTCAGGTTTCTGCTGGTGTGAACTATGCTAAGGAAACAAAATTCCAAGTGACTGCAGGTGTGAATGCCGCTAAATCGACGAATATGCAAGTTGTTGCTGGTGTCAACGCCGCAAGAGTTGCAAATCTTCAGGTCGCTGCGGGTGTTAATGCCGCCAAAGAAAGCGATATTCAGGTGTCGGGCGGTGTGAACGTCGCTAACGAAAACAATAAACATCAAGTGGGTGTTGTGAACTATGCCACGAAGGAAAAAGGCCGTCAGTGGGGTATTGTGAACATCTGCGCAAAGTGCGAAAAATCTCCGATTGGTCTTATCAACTTTGTCGGCAATGGCGTGTGGAGCGTCACTCCGTACCTGAACGAAATGGGGGCGGCTGGGGTTTCGGTCCACTTGGGTACGGCTTATTTCTACACGAATTTGGAATGGGCTCGCTTGTTTGAAAAAGGCACGCACTTTAGGCACTTCCAAGATGTCAATGAAAGCGGACTCGGATTTGGTACTCAGTTTGGCAAATATGGAAGCCATTTTGAATTGGAATACACGTTCTTTAGCGTCCTTGACAAATTCGAGATTGATGAAAAGGATGATTTGAAGAGCGGATATCATCATCGTGGCCGCCTCGGCTATGTCTGCCAAGTGTTGCCGTTCTTTGGAATTTCTGTGGGCGGCACGCTGAACTTGACGAGCGAAGGGTATTTGAACAAGCTTCCGCTGAAGCCACTTGGCGACTACCACGATGACGTAAGCTATCACGGTCATAAAGGTCGCTGGTGGCCTGGATTCTACGCCGGACTTACCTTCGGAAGGTTTTAGAGCTTAGACGAAAGACGAGAGAACGGCTCTGCGAGCCTACAGACGAAAGAGGCGGCGGTGCCGCCGTTGGCAGAGCATAATCAAGTCCGCGAAAGCGGGCTTCTCTTGTTTATAGGGGAATTGCGTTATCGGGGTCTTGATAAATTTTTATTTTTTTGCATGATGGGGTAACACTTTCTGTACATTAAGGTGTTTCATAGGGGAAAAAGGAATTGAATTTTTAATGAATTTTATGCTGAGGATAATCGTTTTTGTTTCGATGGTGGTGGCGTTTGCCGCCGCTCGTGAAAATATCGTTTTTAATGGTGTGGTGCAGGATGCTTCTTTTGCTGCTGATGAAAAGCTGAATGTCGAAATCTTGGAAACGGGCGAGGCTTTGCAGACGACCGTCGGAACGCCTTTTAGCGTGGTGCTTCCGGAAGATACGCTTTGGAACATTTGCGTCACGAATTCGGATACGGCTGGAGCCGAAAAAGAAAAATGCTATGAGTTGCTTTACCTTGGAAGCGACAGCTCGTTCAGCCAAACGCTTGGCGAAAAGTTTGTTTTAGACGAAAGACGAGAGACGAAAGACGAGAGAGGCGAGAGTCGCGTTGATAAGCTAGCTTACCAACATGACCGAGCTGACCAGTCTTGCACGGAGTGCAAAGACGAGAGTGGGGCGGATTCGAGCAAGTTCGCTGAGCCGGAAGCTCAGGCGGAGATGGCGGATC